>JAYWEU010000040.1:0-6554 GCA_043779385.1 Pseudobdellovibrionaceae bacterium | reverse complement strand
TCTTAAAAATTCATTGGTGCCAATCTTGGGATCTCTGGGACCTTTGTGTGTGAGTTTAGTCTCAGGCTCGGCCTTTATAGAGATTCTTTTTGCCATTCCTGGTTTGGGCGGACTTTTTATCGAATCTTTACGTCAAAGAGATTATTTTTTAAGTTCAGGTTTGGTCTTAGGTTTTGGAACCGTTTTGATTTTTCTGACTTTGTTTTTTGAAGCGCTCAGTCGGCGGGTGGATGCTCGTTTGGCGGAGAATTTATGAAAAGTTTTTGTAAAAAGATTTGTCAGGGTTATTTACTGATCTGGGTGTCTCTCACTCTTCTTTGGAAAGTGACTGGAATTTTAAGTCCCATGAATCCATCGACAGGAAATATTCTTTTGAGCCCAAGCCTGACGCATATTTTTGGCACAGATGCTTTAGGTCGAGATTTAGCAGAAAGAATTTTAGAAGGTGGATTTGTTTCTTTTGTGGTCAGTCTTTTTGCGTCTTCCTTAAGTCTTCTTGTCGCCGTTTTAGTAGGGGTTGTGTGGACCTGGTTTAAGCCCAAAGATTTTTTAGTTCTGCTGCTGATGGATTTACTGCAGGCCATTCCTGCATACATTACGTCGACTTTGATTTTTCTTTTGATTCAAGCCACCTCTTCCTCTCCGCTGGGAACTATCGTCGCTCTGGTTTTTGCGTTAGCTTTAACCCATTGGATGACTCCAGCCCGAATTCTTCGAGGTCGGACTTTGCAATTACAAAGCTCGACATTTATTGAAGCCAGTCGGGGAATGGGGGCCACTCATTGGCATCTTCTACGAACCCATTTAAGCAGCCATATCAAAGATCATTTTTTGATTTTGTGGGCTTTGCAACTTCCAATCCTACTTATGTATGAAAGCTTTATGAGCTTTATCGGCTTTGGTATCGAATCTCCCTACACAAGCTGGGGACTTTTACTTCAAGATGGATGGAGATTTTTAGGAGATTATCCGCATTTACTTTTAGGGCCGGGACTGGTGCTTTTTACGGTGTTGCTAGCGGCGAATTATTTATTTGATCAAGCTCGCAAACAAGATGATCTGAATTCTATTTCTTTAAATCCGAAAGCTTAAGATCGCCTTTTTCATTAAATGGAATTCGTAGTAAACCAGTTTTAACAGTGCCTGAAATTTGCTAGGGTGTGGATCCGCTTTGCAGTAAACCTGCCGCCGAATCTGATAGATCCGTAAATTTAATGCGGGCAGGAACAGCCACTTTCGCGGAAGAATTGGCGGGGAAGCACAATAGTTTGGTTGAGTACTCCAATCGTAAACTGTTTTTTTTATTTAACTTTACGGAATAATCCACTTGATCAATTTTGACGTTCTTCGTTTCGCACGAAAGAAATAAATTGAATAAAAGAGTTAAGAACAGCATCTGGTCTAGTTTACCCGGAGAACTGCCTTTGATGAAATCCCTTAGCAACTTACGATCACAGTCCAGTCGAGGGTTCACGAGGCTACAAAACAGTTAACGATGAAAAGAGCGATTAATTAATTATTTCTTCAATAAAACTTCAGTTCACCTAGTTATTGGCTGTTACTTTTTAAGTTTCCAGCCCTTTTCGGTGATGATGCGGGCTCCGCGTTTTGAAAATAAATAATTCCAGGCCCATTGAGCCATGACCGCGAAACGATTTTTAAAGCCGATCAAATAAAATAGATGAACGAAAAGCCAAGCTAGCCAAGCGACGTAGCCCGTCATCTTTAAAGAACCCGATGAGGCAACAGCCCTATTTTTTCCGATGGTGGCCATCTGACCCTGATCTTTATAAAGAAAGGGCGGCCGAGCCCCTTTATAGATCGATTCGACGATCACTTTGGCCACATGTTGACCTTGTTGAATCGCAGCGGGAGCTACGCCAGGAACAAACTTGTTAGGTGATAATTCAAAGGCCGCCATGTCGCCAGCTGCAAAAGCAAACGGGTAGCCCAGCAAGCTTAAATCTTTAGTGACAAAAATCCGGCCAGCACGATCGAGTTTAACTTCGGGCTTAAATCCCATTTTTGCAGCTTGAACTCCCGCCGCCCAAATTTTAGTGCGTGAGGGAATAAACTCGGGACCGATTTGAACACCGTACTTATCAATATGGGTGACTCGGGCCGAGGTTCTTACTTCAACTCCCAGTTCATGTAAGTCCATCAGCGTTCTGCGAGAAAGATCTTCTGAAAAAGAGGGCAGGAGGCGGGGTCCCGCTTCAAGCAGGACGATTTTTGATTGTGAAGGATCAATTCGTCTGAAATCATTCACCAAAACTGTCCGTGAGATATCGGAAATGGCACCGGCAAGTTCAACTCCAGTCGGGCCGCCACCGATCACCACAAAGGTAAGAAGGGACCTCTGACGGTTGGCATCCTGTTCACTTTCCGCCCTTTCAAAAGCCGAAAGAATGCGGCGACGGATTTCCGTGGCTTGCTCTAAGGTTTTTAAACCTGGTGCAAACTCTTCCCATTCTGGATTTCCAAAATAGCTATGCCGAGCCCCGCAGGCAAGAACGACATAATCAAATTCAATTTCACCATTTCTAACGTGGATGATTTTTTGCTCTAAATCGACTTCTGTCACTTCTACTTTATGAACTTCGATATTATTCGTCTTTGGAAACTGAGCTCGAATGGGAACAGCAATATCACCTGGACTTAAACCTGCCGTTGCTACTTGGTAAAGGAGGGGTTGAAATAAATGGTGGTTTCTTTCGTCAAGTAAAATAACATAAACATCAGACTGATTAGCTAGCTTTTTAGCCGTTGTTAATCCTGCAAATCCTGCGCCGATCACAACGACGACTTTTTTTCCTAAATATTTAGCAGGATGACGGAGTCTTAAGGGCTTTCCATTCGAATTACCTAGAATGGAATTATTGTCGATTCTGGCCAATGATTCGCTGCTCATAGATATTTTCCTCAAGGTGACTCAAAGACGAGGATGGTTTGGTGAAGCATTCTCGTCAATCTATGTTCCAACTTGAATTTCCAGTCAGGTCGTTGGTACCTTATCATCAGGCTCTAAGAATAGAATCAATGATAACTTAAAAACTTACGATCACAGTCCAGTCGAGGAGTTGCTGACCTTACCGAAACGAAGAATCAACGAGCGCGAACCTATTTCTTCAAATCAGAAAGCTTCAGATCGCCCTTTTCGTTAAACGGAATTTTTAGGAGGCCCATTTTTACGCTGCCTGAAATTTGATAGGGTGTGGATCCACTTTGTAGGAGCCCGGCGACGGAGTCTGAAAGATCGGTGAACTTAATAGGAGCAGGAACAGCCACTTTGGCTGACGATTTTGCCGGCAGCAGGACAGATTGGCTGAGGGTGCCGTTAGTAAACTGTTTATTATTTAATTTTACAGAATAATCGACTTGATCAATTTTGACGTCAACAGAATTGGGATTTTTAACCAACAAGTTGAAAATCAGAGTGGCGTCACTGAATGAAGGATTATTCATATCAATATTTACAAGGTCAACAGTAGGGGATTGCAGCTTCATGGTCGCACAGCTCTGCAGACTAATAGCTAAAATCAAGGTAAGCAGACTTAAAACTTTGCTCATGGAGCCTCCGAAGATAAAGATTAGAGCAAGACTGAACCTTAGACTAGGGAAAGCATCAGATAGGTTGGATTGCAGCGTCGCAGGATAGGACTTTACTGAAGCGACTTTTACTCCGTAATAGAATACAAGGAATTCACCATGTTACGGCAAAAAAATTCGATTAAATCCAGTGTCAGATCCAGCCTTAAAAAAACGGGGCAAAGAACCAAAATTCGCCATCCTCGGGTCATTGAACACACGCGGGCCAGTGCTGTCGAATTCACCAACCGCGAGATCGGCTGGTTGCATTTTGATCGACGTGTTTTGCATGAAGCCGAAGACACTCGAAATCCTATGTTGGAACGATTAAGATTTCTGGCCATTTCTGATTCTAACTTAGACGAATTTTTTATGAAGCGAGTGGGCGGGCTGAAACGCCAAGTCGCAGCCGGTTTGACTTCAAAATCCTCCGATGGGCAAACCCCGCAGCAGCAGTTGTTGGGAATTCGTAGCTACGTTGTGGAAATGATGAAGGCTCAAGCCGATTGTTATAAAGGCCTCAAAGTCTCGTTAGCAGAAAAAGAAATTCATTTGCTGCACTGGAAAGAACTGACGGCCCAAGAAAAAGAGTGGGCTAAAAATTATTACAAAAGAAATGTGTTCCCTGTTTTAACGCCCTTATCAGTCGATCCGGGACATCCATTTCCATTTATTTCAAACTTATCTACGTCTTTAGGAATTACGCTAAAACACCCCGAGCATGAAGAACGTCTGTTTGCGCGAATAAAAATCCCAAAAAATAAAGATGGGTTGCCGCAATGGATTCGCCTGGGAAATAATGATGAATTCGATCGGTTTATTTCTTTGACCGAAATCATTATCGAAAACCTGTCTGATTTATTTCCGTTGATGCAGGTTTTAAATGTCATGCCTTTTCGAGTGACTCGAAATGCAGATTCCGATCGTGATGATGATGAAGTGGATGATTTATTAAAACACATCACCGAAGAATTGCGGCAAAGACGGTTTGCTGAAGTTGTCAGGGTTGAGCACGGTCCGAATCCAGATCCTTGGATGATCAAGTTTTTACGAGATGAACTTGAACTGGCAGAAGATTCTATTTACGAACATCCCGGCGAGCTTGATTATTCAGATCTGCAATCTTTTTCAGACTTAGACTATCCAGAATTAAAATTTACGCCTTATAAACCGATCATTCCGGCCGCTTTTTCAGACGAGCAGAATTCAATTTTCAATTTAATTCATCGGGGCGATTTGCTGGTTCATCATCCTTATGAGAGCTTCCTTAAAACCGCCGAACGGTTTATTCGCGAAGCCTCTGTGGATCCTAAAGTGCTTGCCATCAAAATGACCTTGTATCGCACCGGAGATAACTCGCCCTTTGTAAGAGCATTGATCCGTGCGGCCGAATTGGGAAAACAAGTGGTGTGCTTGGTTGAAGTAAAAGCTCGCTTTGATGAAGAAAGAAATATTCTTTGGGCGCAAGCCTTGGAAAATGCCGGAGTGCATGTCGTTTACGGAGTTGTCGGTTTAAAAACTCATGCGAAAACAGCACTTGTGGTTCGGCAAGAGATCGACGGCATTCGAAGCTACGTGCATATCGGAACCGGCAATTACAATATTCAGACTTCAAGACTGTATACAGATATGGGCTTATTTACCTGCCGTGAAGAAATCACTCACGAAATGGTTGAGTTCTTCCATTACTTGACCGGCCGCTCGCTGAAACGGGATTACAAATATTTATTGATTGCGCCGGTGAATATGTTCACACGCTTTAAAGAAATGATCGACCGCGAAGGCGAACATGCTAAAGCCGGAAGGCCGGCCCAGATCATGGCCAAATTTAATAATATGGAAGAAAATGATTTGGCCTTGGCACTGTATGATGCCAATCGCAAGGGCTGTGAGATTGATTTGATCGTGCGTGGATTTTGTTGCTTACGGCCCGGAGTCCCTGGTATGAGCGAAAAAATCCGCGTCGTCTCGATCATTGGTCGGTTCTTAGAGCACTCAAGGTTGTTTTATTTTAGAAATGGTGCTCAAGATCCTTTGGACGGAGATTTTTTTATTGGTTCCGCTGACTGGATGTATCGAAATTTACATGCCAGGGTCGAAGCGATTGTGCCGATTTTAGATCGCCATTTAAAAGAAAAATGCTGGGAAATGTTGCAGATTTGTCTGAAAGATCAAAGGCAAGCTTGGACGATGGATTCCAAAGGCAATTACACCCAAAGAATGTCAACGGACCCGGGCGTTCATCAGGTGTTGATGAATCTCACGAAGCTGCGTAATATTATCTCTGACGACCCTCAGCCGAATAAAGGTGGAGTTCAGTATGGAGATTATTCTAGTAAGACACGCGGTGGCGGAAGAGCGCGCCGAATTCGCAAAGAGCGGCAGCGAGGATCACCTGCGTCCACTGACCATGAAGGGTCGAAGGAAGATGCAGAAGGTAGCGATCAAACTGAGTGATTGGGTCGGAGACATCGATGCGATTGTCACCAGTCCTTTTGTTCGGGCCCGAGAAACAGCGGAAATAATTTCTGAAGCATTTTACGAAGTGAAAATCATTGAGGCTCCCGAGCTTGTTCCGCAGAGCCCGCCCCAAGCTTTCTTAAAATGGCTGAGCGCTCATGCGCGAGAATTTAATAAAGTCGTGGTCGTAGGACACGAACCCCATATCAGCACTTTTTTAAGTTTTCTTGTAGCCGGCGTTGATCATGCGATTGTTGAGATGAAAAAATCTGCGGTGGCCTCTTTAGAAATAGAGTCTGCATTGGGTTTGGCAGCTGGGACAGCCCGTTTAAATTGGCTGGTGCCGCCCAAGTTGATCGTTGATTGATGACTTTCGGAGCAAGTTAAAAACTAAACCTAGCTCTTTGTAATTAACATTTAACATATTTGTTGTTTTAAACTGATAATCAATTTGTGTCGGGCGAGTAAAAACCGGACATTCTTTGCCGCCGATTCCTTGTGTCACA
>JAYWEU010000039.1:0-6581 GCA_043779385.1 Pseudobdellovibrionaceae bacterium | reverse complement strand
AAGTGACCTCATCCAAAATTTCGACCAAGCGGTAGACGTCGCAGAATGAATTGTAGATCGGAGCTGGGGTTGCACGAATGATATCGGGCTCACGGAAGTCGACGTAAATATCGTGACCTCGAAGTTGTGGCACCCAAGATTTAGGATCATTGCGAAAGCGCAACGACAACATCGACCCACGATCGGTGGGAGTGATGATTTCGACTTTATCGCCCAATCTTTTTTTAAGTAAAGATTCAAAATAAGACGTCAAGCGATCGCCCTTTTTTCTTAAAGCGCTGATCGTTGCAGCATCGAAAAGTTCCATGGACGCGCGCAGGCTGGCTAATTGAAAAATCGGCGGGTTGCTGAGCTGCCAAGCTTCGGCGGTCGGTAAAGGATCAAAGTCAGGGCCCATTTTAAAGCGACTGATTTTGTTGTGGCCCCACCAGCCGGCCAAACGTGGAAGATCTTTTCTGCCCAAGTGACGTTCGTGGATAAAGGCTCCGGCTAATCCACCGGGACCTGAGTTTAAATATTTGTAACTGCACCAAACCGCAAAGTCAGGACCCCATTCGTGCAGTTTTAAATTTAAATTTCCGGCGCCATGAGCTAAATTAAATCCGACTTTTGCACCCGTATTATGAGCGGCTGCGATGATTTTTTCAAAATCAAATTTTTGTCCCGAAAGATAATTACAATTTCCCAGCATGACTAAGGCCAAAGAATTTCCAAGAGCTCTTATTTGCTCTTGAATATCTTCTGTTGAAACTGTTATTTGGCCAGGCCGTGGTTTAAGTTCGACAATCGCTTCTTTGGGATCAAAGCCATGAAAACGGCTTTGCGAATCGACGCCGTACTTATCAGAAGGAAAAGTATTGTTTTCAATCAGAATCTTAAAGCGTTCTTTTGTCGGGCGATAGAAGCTGACCATTAAAAGGTGCAAGTTCACGGTCAGTGTGTTCATGGCGACCACTTCGTTTTCTTGGGCGCCAACTAATCTTGCAAAACTGCCGGTGATATTTTCATGGTAGGGAAGCCAAGGATTTTTTCCTTCAAAGTGACCTTCGACGCCGTAGCGGCCCCAAGAATCCATTTCCTCTTGCACATATTCGGGGGCTTTTCTGGGCATCAAACCCAAAGAGTGGCCAGCAAAATACAAAGGTTTTTCACCACTAGCTGTTTGCGGAAAAACAAATTCATCGCGAAATTTTTTAAGCGGGTCTTCTTGATCTAAGGTTTGAGCTTCTTTCAAGCTATAGGTCAAATTGATCATTAAGAGGGCGTCCCTTCAATCATCACAGAGACCGGTTGCAGCCCATCCACTGTCAGGTCGATGCGCATTCCTGCGCTTAATGCGATGGCGACGGTGGCCGCACCGGCTAAAACAATGCTTCCGCTTTTTAAGATTTGCCCGCGCTCTGCTAAAAGTTCGCAAAGTTGAATGACGCTGACTACGGGATCGCCGGAAATATCTTTTGAAATACCTTTTTGTGAAATCTTTCGATCGGCTGACATTTCCATGAATAAATTTGTTAGATCTAAATTTTGAAAATCTTCCCGCCAAGGTCCTAAAATAAAATCAGATGATGACGAATTGTCGGCAATGACATCTTCCATGGAAAAATATTTAAACTGCTCATATCTGGAATCTAAAATTTCTAGGCACGAGCAAACTCCACGGCAGGCTTTTAAAACTTGCTCGCGCGACGGACTGCCGGAAAGATCTTGGCCGATCCAAAAAGCGACTTCGGGCTCGATTTTTGGATGAATTTTTCCTTGAAGGCTGAAGGTGCCCCCGTTCGGAATCTGCATTTTTTCAGTCAAAAAACCATATAGCGGAGAGTCAAGATTCATCTGTTGGCGCTTAGCCTCGGAGGTCAGACCCATTTTCCATCCGATTTGGGTCTCACCCAGAGCTTGGCGCTGTTCAAGTTGTTTTTCCTGCATGCCGTAGGCTTCAGCGCGGGAAAAATCCTTGATCTGTTGGCTGATCTGCTGAACAGGGGACGCCTTGATTCTGGCTTGGTTCAACACACTTGCCCATAAATCGACCTTGTTCTGTTCCAGAGAAACCTTCCTTGAAATAAAAATCCTTTTTATGATTAACTCTGTCCAGGGCCAGAATCAAGGCTGGAGCGAAAAATGCAAAATTTGGACGAAATGGAAGTCATTGATATCACGCCGGTGATCAACCCGCGCCTGGCGGTTTTCCCTGGGGATCAGGCCTTTACACAACAGTTTTCCATGGATATGCATCATGGGGATCATCTGACTTTATCGTCGATTCAGACGACCGTTCATTTGGGCGCTCATACCGACGCGCCAAATCACTACTCTGTCAACGGTTCGACGATGGAAAAGCGGGCTCTGAACTTTTACTTGGGGGCGGCCCAGGTGATCACGATTCCTTGCCAAAAAGCCACGCGAATTTCTAGTCAGAATTTAGCGGGGATTAAAATTCAAGCGCCGCGGATTTTATTTAAGACAGGCTCTTTTCCGGATCCTTACCATTGGAATACCGATTTTATGTCTTTATCCGCCGAGCTGATCGAGTATCTATCCAAGCAAGGTGTAAAACTGGTCGGCATCGATACGCCTTCGATTGATCTGTCAGAAGATAAAGTTTTGCAAAGTCACCATGCCGTTGCAAAATATGATATGGCTATTTTAGAAGGAATTGTATTAGACCAAGTGGCTGATGGAATTTATCAACTGATTGCGCTGCCCTTGGCGATTGAAGGAGCCGATGCCAGTCCGGTTCGCGCTGTGCTTCTAAAATAAGAGTTTGAAAAAGGAAATGTCTGATATGCAAAAGATTTTAAACTATATTGGCGGAGAATTTGTTGCGCCGTTGAATGGAAAATTCCTAGAAAATATCGATCCCTCCAGGGGTTTGGCGTATTCGTTGGTGCCAGATTCAAGTGCTGCTGATGTTGAAAAAGCCGTCCAGGCGGCGCGGAAAGCTTTTCCTGCTTGGAGTCAGACACCGGTCGCAGAAAGATCTTCTTTGATCTTAAAACTTTCTGATTTGATTCACAGGGATTTAGATAAACTGGCAGCGGCTGAAAGTCGGGACAATGGAAAGCCTGTCAGTGTTGCGCGAAATTTGGATATCCCACGGAGCGAAGCTAATTTTCGTTTTTTTGCCTCAGCCATTTTGCAATTTCATGGCGAAACTTTTATGTCTGATGATGTGGCTTTAAATTATACGGAAAGCGCTCCTTTAGGAGTCGTGGCCTGTATTTCACCTTGGAATTTGCCCTTGTATTTACTGAGCTGGAAAATTGCGCCGGCTTTAGCTGCGGGAAATACGGTTGTCGCTAAGCCTTCAGAGGTCACACCGATGACGGCTTTTTTACTTTGTGAATTATTTAAAGAAGCGGGATTTCCGCCGGGTGTTTTAAATATGGTGCAAGGTCGCGGGTCTGAAGTGGGCGAGCCCTTGGTCAATCATCCTGCGGTCAAAGCCATTTCTTTTACGGGAAGTACGCTGACAGGACGAAGAATTGCTGAAAGTACAGCCTCTCAATTTAAAAAAGTATCCCTTGAGATGGGCGGAAAAAACGCCAACATTATTTTTGCGGATGCCGACTTTGAAAACGCCCTGGCAACGACGTTGCGATCAAGTTTTTCAAATCAAGGGCAAATCTGTTTGTGTGGCTCAAGAATTTTTATTGAAAAATCCATTTACGAAAAATTTCGCGATGAGCTTGTCAGTCGAACAAAAAAACTTCGCTGTGGAGATCCCAAAGACGCAAACACCGATCAAGGTGCTTTGGTTTCAAGCACGCATTGGGAAAAAGTGAAAGCCTGCTTGCAAACGGCCCAAAAAGAGGGCGGAAAAATTCTTTGTGGTGGCAAGGCCCCAAGGCTGGAAGGCGATTTAAAAAATGGCTATTTTCTAGAGCCCACTTTGATTGAGGGCATCAGTCATTTAGGGATCACGAATCAAGAAGAAATCTTTGGACCCGTCGCGACCTTAATTCCCTTTTCAACGGAAGAGGAAGTGATTGAAATGGCCAATTCCACGCGCTATGGATTATCGGCCAGTGTCTGGACTTCTGATGTCAAGCGCGCTCATCGTGTGGCTCGCAAACTGGAAAGTGGTCTTGTTTGGGTCAACACTTGGATGTTTCGCGATTTAAGAACGCCCTTCGGTGGAGTCAAAGAGTCCGGCGTCGGGCGTGAAGGTGGCACTGATGCTCTAAAATTTTTTACTGAATCAAAAAATATTTGTATCGCTTTGAAATAACGGAGAACGAATGAGCCAAGAATTCAATTCGCAAAAAGCACCAGAACCGACGGGACTTTACCCACACGCCAGAAAAGTGGGAAATATGTTGTTTCTTTCTGGCGTTGGTCCTCGCGAGCGCGGAACCAAGAAAATTCCAGGAGTTGAGCTTGGGCTTGATGGCAAAATCTTGTCTTACGATATCGAAGCTCAGTGTCACAGTGTTTTTAAAAATGTAAAAAATATCCTGGAAGACAGCGGCTATGCATGGACTGATCTTGTCGATGTGACCGTGTACTTAACCAATATGAAAAATGATTTTCCGATTTATAATCGGCTGTGGGCTGAATATTTTAAGCAAAATCCTCCGTGTCGAACCACGGTCGAGGTCAATTGCTTGCCAACGCCCATTGCTGTTGAATTAAAATGTTTAGCTATCAGCGCAGGGAAAAAGGAAATATAATGGCGTTTTTACAGGCATTTTCTTTTAAAAAATGGATCGACGAGAATCGACATCTGCTCAAGCCACCGGTAGGTAACAAAGTGATTTGGAAAGATCACGAGTTTATCGCCATGGCTGTAGGTGGGCCGAATGCGAGGACTGATTTTCACGTCAATCAAAGTGAAGAGTTTTATTATCAGATCGAAGGTAATATGACTTTAAAAGTCATTGATACAGAAAATAAAATGAATGATGTTCGCATCACTCAAGGAGATATTTTTCTGCTTCCTGCCAACACGCCCCATTCGCCGCAAAGAGAGGCGGGAAGTGTTGGTTTAGTGATTGAGCGAAAACGCCGTGACGGTGAAATCGATGGTCTGCAGTGGTACTGCGAAAAATGCCAAAATAAACTTTACGAAGAATTTTTTAATTTAACTGATATTGAAACTCAATTTCCAGCAGTGTTCGAACGTTATTACACAAGCGAACATGTGAATTGTAAAAAGTGTGGCCATAAAAATGGTCGACAATGGCAGCATGCTAAAAATTGATATTCACACTCATATTTTGCCCCCCAAGATTCCCAAGTTCAAAGAAATGTTTGGCTATGGTGGATTTATTCATTTGGAAGACTGTCCGGGTTGCAACGCAAAAGACATGTTGGACGATTCAGGAAAATTTTTTCGGCGTGTGGAAGAAAATACTTTTAATCCTGATTTGCGGATGAAAGATTATTCCAAACACAATGTTCAAGTTCAGGTGATTTCCACGGTGCCAGTCATGTTCAGCTATTGGGCAAAACCCAAAGATGGGCTTGTTGTTGCTCAATATCTGAATGACCATATTGCGGGGGTTGTCAGGCAAAATCCAAAACGTTTTGTTGGACTAGGAACTTTGCCGATGCAAGCGCCAGAACTGGCCGTTCAAGAAGTTGAACGCGGCATCAAAGAATTAGGTTTAAAAGGATTTCAAATTGGCACCCATGTGAATGATTGGAATTTATCGGATCCGGCTTTGTTTCCAATTTTTGAAGCTTGTCAAAAATGGGGCGCCGCCTTGTTTGTTCATCCCTGGGATATGATGGGGCAAGAAAAAATGAGTCGCTACTGGTTGCCTTGGTTAGTGGGCATGCCGGCGGAAAGTTCTTTGGCGATTTGTTCCATGATTTTTGGCGGAGTGTTTGAAAAATTTCCGTCCTTAAGGGTGGCTTTTGCCCATGGCGGAGGGGCCTTTCCCTTCACCTTGGATCGGATTCAGCATGGCTTTGAAGCTAGGCCTGATTTAGTGGCCGTGGATTGCAAAATTCCACCTAAAGATTTTATCGGACATTTTTGGGTCGATAGTTTAGTTCATGGAAATAAGTCTTTAAAATTTTTAAAAAACTTATTTGGTGCCAAGAAAATTTGTATGGGCAGCGATTATCCATTTCCGCTGGGTGAATTAACGCCAGGCCAGTTAATTTCTGAATCTGGTTTTACAAACGAAGAGCAGAACTGGATGAATCATGGCGCCGCTTTAGAATGGTTAGCAATGACAAAAAACGATTTCCTAGGAGGATCTTAATGGATCTACAGCTTAAAGGTAAAAGGGCATTGGTCATGGGATCGTCAACGGGATTAGGACGCGCCGTTGCCGAGTCCTTGATCGCTGAAGGTGTCGACGTTATTTTGTGCGCAAGGTCCGATGAAAAGTTGCAAAAAGCCGTCAAAGAAACTGGCGCTCAGGCTGGTTTTTCCTGCGATCTAACGAAAGCCGGAGCTGCCAAAGATTTGATTTCAAAGGCGATAAAATCTTTAGGTGGATTAGATATTTTAGTGACCAATACTGGCGGTCCTTTAAAAAATAATTTTCAAGATGTAAGTGTTGAACAATGGCAAACCGATTTTCAAAGCTTATGGATGAGTGTCGTTGAATCTTTAAATTTAA
>JAYWEU010000038.1:0-2465 GCA_043779385.1 Pseudobdellovibrionaceae bacterium | reverse complement strand
TAAACTCTGTCTCAAATTGAGACAACCCTTCTAAAAAGGCCTCCCCTGTTGGCCGAATTTGTCACATCGTCTAAGTAGCCCTTCATTAGTCTACAGCTATCAAGGACTTGGGAGCTTTCTTTTGAGCACGTCTTTTGAAGTACTTAGTAGAATAAAGGTGGTCTTTATGTGGCTGAAAAAGCCTCGGGTTTTAAACAAGGCATTTTTAACGAGTGGATTCTCGTTTCTGATCGTTTTGTTGGGTCCTCTGGTTTTACAAGCACAAACTGAAACTAAGGCACAGTGGTTAACTCGAAATCAGATGGATGATTCAGCAGAGCGCACTTTAGATTTAAAATGGCAATTCAAAGCCACAGGCAGCAGTCTTAGCGAAGGCACAACCGCCAGCAGCCAAATTTCAAATCAACAACTTTTTGAATCTAAATTAAATCTTGAATCAAAGTATTGGCTGAGCGACGAAATTTCTTTCGATCTGGAGCCCTCTATAAAATTTCAAACGGGGCGACAGCAAGCTTTAGATGGAGCCAACGCGCCTTCGAACAGTTTAGCCCTCAGACAAGCCGCAATCCAATGGCTTCCCGCCAGTTATTTTTGGTTTTCAGCGGGCGCCTTGAATCAAGCTAACCTTCACTCTTTTTTAGTGGCCGATGAACTGCCATTTCCTGGAGCGCGCATCACTTTAAAAAATTCTTTTAACAACTGGGATTTACGTTGGGTCGCTGAGTCTTCGATCCCGTCATCAAATTCACTGCAAACGGGAACCACGCAAGTGGAAACAGTCCCTCTTAAAAATGCTGCTCAGATGCAAATGAATTGGCAACCAAAAAACTATTTGTTTTCTAAAAATCGCATCGGATATTTCTCTTATCAAAATCTTCCTAGCGAAGTGGCAGAGGCCAGTTCTTTGATCGGGAACACGACGACGCGTTTAAATGACAGCCAATGGGCCTTTAATTACAAATATCAAGGTGTCGAGGCTTCCACCGACTGGCAACTTCCTGTGGCCTCTAAACTGGATCTTTTGATCGGCGCTTCGGCTGCACAAAACCAAGCGGCTCCTTCGACACTGAACACTGGATATTCTGCCTCGGCGGGTTTGCGCTATTTAATAAGCTCACGGCATGATCTAGAAGTCGGTGGACGTTACTTCCGTATCGAGCCCGACACAGCCCCGGCGTTTTATTCAAATTATCAGAACTTTCGAACTAATCGTGTCGGCTACACTACAATGGTCAAATGGCATTTAAAAAAGCAGAAATTTGCCGTCGGAGCTTCTTATTCTGAAGCGCAAGTTCTTTTTGCAGACCCTTCGCAATCTCGACTTCGAGGTTTCGAAATTCGATTGGAGACAGATTATGAATCCATCTGATTTCACCAAATTATCGGTACTCCTTGTCTCATTTTCTGTCGCCCTTATCTTAAGTGGTTGTAACCTTCCGGAACCCAAAGAAGCTCGAAACGGCGATGGCTCAACCTTTGCGGTCAGTTCCTTTGAAGGAAAAGTCAATTCACTTTCAATCAATAAAAAAACGGGCCTGCCCAGCTCTAATGTTTACGACGACAAAGCCTGTTTAACAGATTTAAGACAAAAAAAACCTATGATCGGTCAGAAGTTTCAAATTGTAGAAACTGAGCAAGATTTAGTCACGGATGTAAATGGTTGTTTAATCTGGTCTGAAACAGTGAATTACAACTATTTAGCGGCTTCAAAATATTTGAAATTTGTCCGGACCATCAAGGGACTGGGTCCTCACTTTGGAACTCAAACGGTCAACTTTGCGATCGATCCTTGGTCGCACGGCGAGTCCAAGCCAAAAGATGCTATCGATCTTTCAAAAAGCTCGGTTCCGGTGGGTCTTCTAATCGAAGATTCCAGCGAGGTGCAGCTTTCTTTATCAGGAAATTCGCTGTCGCAGAAAAAATCTCCATCTCAACTTTGGTTGAACATGAGTCGGCTGGCTGCTGTCGAGGACCGCGTCACGGGCAAAGGTTTTGAAATTAATTATGACTTTCAGGCCACACCGCAAGTGAAGCTGACTCGGATGACAGGCGAACAAACTTTTTCTGATCTGACCAGCGGGCAGCTTCAGGGAAAGATCGAATTGATTCATGTTGTTCTGGAGCATGGCAAAATTCAAAGAAAGGTGCTGGCTTCAAAAGAATTTTCATCTTTGCAGATTGATAATAAAGTGATCGCCCTTGGTGCGCATTTTAATTTTGAAGCTCCTTACTGGGGTCATCTTTACCTAGGAATTCAGCTCACCCCAGTCCAGGCCTTGTCAGATTTAGCGCCCTTCGAAGGTGTCTATTATATGGGTGATTATCGCTCGGTCAGCAGTGGTGGGTTTCTATTGCTGAGCTCATTGGTGCAAAAAAATCCTCAGTTTTCAGTCGATCAGTTTGTCGCGGGAAAGTATCCCATCGACTCAGATCTGGAATTCGCCGCAAAAAAGAATTCACAAGAC
>JAYWEU010000037.1:0-17505 GCA_043779385.1 Pseudobdellovibrionaceae bacterium | reverse complement strand
TAGCATAAAGCCCCGCCTGGCCATAATCTTTTAAAAAGAGCAGAAAATCAGTCGAAAACTCGTGCAGCATCACCTTGATATTTAATGAAACAGGATCTGCACTGAAAAACCACTCACCCATAGAAATATAAACAGGAATTAAAACAATCTGCACAGCTCCTAAGAGGTGGTTGACCATTTGAAGCAAAGGATGATTCAACTTAAAAATAGAACCTACAATTAAGCCAAGTCCAGTCGTAAATCCCAGTAAAGGGAAAGTGCCGCAAATGACTCCAGCAGACAAGGTTTTTGCAATTCCTGAAACCGACAGGCCCTGTTTTAAAGTTGTTTGTATTAAAGCTTTGGCTTTTTTAAACATTTAAATTTTTTTCAAATCGACGGTTCGTAAAAGGATGTGGTGGGCGGGAGCGTCTTTAGGTAATTGGTAGATTTGCCACAAAACGTAAGCGGCCATGGAAATATTGCCTAAACTCAGAATAAGGATCAACCATGTCGATTTCGAGAGGAGGGTTTCTTCCTTGTAAAAAACCCATGCGTAAAAAGTTAAAAAAGCAAAGTAAGTGTCTGCAAAAGTAGCTATTCCCCATGGCTCAGCGGCGATTTTTCGCGCCCCTGTGAAAACACTTTCATAAAGACTTGCCCACGAGGTGACGGCGATCATGCAAAATAGGACCAAAATAAAAATTGTCGCCAGGACCTTTTTAGGTTTCATGCTCTTATCCTATTCAGAGCCCCAGATGCAGGCAAGAAGGATTTTCAAAGGCTTCAGAGGGCGATGCCTCTGGCCTTTAAAAGTTTATTTTGACAGTTGATTTGGGGCTTAAAAGACGGCATTATTTTTGAACTCAAAAAAAATTATCGGGGGCGCATGAAAATCATTTTAACGGTTTCTTTGATGTTGAGCCTTTCATGGGCCGAGGCCCGGGGCCTTTCTGCCATAAGAGGGCCGGGAGAGTCTACTCAGACGGCTCGGATCAGGGTCTCCAAACATCCAATCCCTGAGTTGTCGCGATTGATGCAGATAGCGACCCCCGATTCTTTGTCCCAAGCTCTTAAAAATTTGAACGTGAATGAGATTCCCGAAGTTTCATCGGCGGCAGAACTCCAGCGTGAGTTTAATTATTTGCGGGACACTCGATTTTTGAAATCGGATCGACCTGATTTTCCGCGAAGAATCACTTGGTTATTCCCGGACGATGGTTGCTACGCGCGGGCCGAAATGGCCGCGATTGAATTAGAGCATCATCAGTTTTTAGCGCCTAAGAAAATTTTTGCTTTTGGTGATCTGAGTGTTCAGACTCAAAATGCTTTAACAGGATCAGTGACCTGGTGGTACCATGTTGCTGTCGCCTATCGAATTCAACAAGACGTTTATGTTTTTGATCCAGCAATTTCGCCTGGGCAGCCCCTGCGACTTAAAGAATGGGATGAGCGGATGGGCGGGGCTCAAACCGAAATAAAATACGCCGTGTGTTCGGCTCGAACCTATGATCCAGATGCTGATTGTCTGCATCCGGTAGTGACCAGTGATAGGGATGTTGAGGAAGAGCAAAAAGGTTATTTTAAAGTCGAGTGGACGCGGGTCCTTAAATTAAACCGTGACCCTGAAAAAGAGCTGGGTGACTTGCCACCCTGGCTTTAAAAGAAAAGCTTAAAAATGCAATTCATCACTGACGTGAAGGCCTAAAATTTGATTTAAAGGGTCGGTCGCTTTGAATTCGCTGATCAGGGAAGCCAGTTCTGTTGTTACCCGTTGAGACTCTTTTAAATTTGAAGTTTTGCGGATGTGCTTTAATGACAGCTCAGCTTGAGTGATTGTTTGGCCGATGGCGCTGATCAGACCATCTGTGTCTTCGACATCCGCTAAAGCCTCTTGCATCGAATTCATTTCCTCAATTTGTTTTTGAATTGTCAGCATATTTTGGTTCAGTTCAGAGACTTGTGAATTGGCATCGGCAGGAACGCCATGGACCGGCAGGTCTGAGGCTTGGGCTCCATAAGAAGAAAAGGTCAAAGCGAAAAGCATCGTTGAAATTTTTAAAGCAGTTTTCATAAGTCTTCCAATGTTAAGGTGTTGCCACTGCTTTGGAATGCTATTCTTATGCCGCCCTTAAAACGTCCTGATTGCGCTTGCGGGGTCAGCGACTGTCTAAGAATGAGACAGTCGCCATTTTTGGAAAACCCCAATTCAACCTCAATCCAATATGAAATGACCTAGCGACAAGGGGACAGCTTTTAAACCTAATTTCTTGCTAAATTACTTCGACTTTTGTTTTTCTTTTTTCTTGTCTTGTTTTTCTTTTGTTGTCAGCTTGGGCTTACCTTTGCCTTCTTTAGATTGATTTTCACCTTTTGCCATTTGCAGTCTCCTTGTTAAAGTTGAAGATAGGATCTTAAGATGCAAGGTCCCTGTCAAATGTAAAAAGCTTACAAATAACCCTGATTTTTTGAAAAATGCACCGATGGCGCTGCCGATCCTTTTGACAGCGAGAGCATAAAATTCATCTTTATCTTTAAACTAGTGTCTATCACCGGCTGCGATTAAACTGCGGGCGATGAACTTAAAATCGGCCTTCCTTTTACAAATTTTCCTGTGGCCGATGGCTGCATTTTCAATGACGGTTTATCAAGTCGAAGGAGAAAATTCGAAGTTAGGACCCTATTCGGGTCACGTGCAAATCGACGGCCTTCAAATCGAGAAAAAAATCACCTATTCGCGACTTAAGTACCAGGATCTGATTGTTGAATCGATATGGTCAGGACAAGTTGTCAATGGTCGGGCGCGATTTATATTAAAAAATTCTGATCGCATCACCGGAGTCGACGGCCTCAGTTTGACGGACGAACAAGTGAATTCCCAACTGAAGGTTGAAATATCGCTTCATGAGGAATCAAAATTCAATTATACCACTCCCGAAGGTCAATTTACGGAAACTTGGCATCAAGTCGAGTCATCTTTAGCTACGTCATTTTGGAAGCCGGATGTTCAAGTTTTAAATGTCACGGGTGATTCCCAGCCAGCCTTAATTCAGATCGCAAGGTGGCTTGTCATTGATAGGATTATTCATTGGTATCGAAATCAAATGAATCAAACGATCTTTCATGATAGGCCGGAATTTAAAAATTCGCAGCAGTTTTGGACTGTTGATAAATCGGATTTTGAATATTATCAAAAAAATACCACAAGTCTTCGATTAGAAAATAAAATTGTGAGCCAAGTTTCATTAGCAGAAGCCTGGCTTCGAAGGAATTCCTACGGTCTCAGTCTTTCACAAAAAGAAGCCATCCTTTCAAAGCAAACAGCTGAAAAGAATTTAAATTCAGCCGGCCTTTTAGAATCTGCGTTGATCGATGACAAGGGTCAAAAAGTGGGCGGTCTTCCTAGCAACGATTCCTCTTTGTGGACGGGAATGTACATTTGGTCTCAAGCCCTGAATTACAAAAATACGGGCTCACAAGAGGCCTATGAAAATATGAAAAAAGGCTTGAACGGCCTTTGCACATTGATTGAAATCGCCGCAGGAACCTCAGATTTTGCGCGAACTATTGTTGTTCTGCCTTCGGAGCAAGCGCTGGACCCTAAATATATTCGTGGAACGGGCCGCTTTTCAAACTTGAAGTGGGACCATGGTGGTAATAACGATATGATGAAGGGCTTGCTGATTTCTTTTACAGTGGCGCACTCAATATTAAAACCATCAGATCATGAGTTGATTCAACGGATTGCGATGACAGTTAAAAACATGCTTCACTTAAAGCATATTCAGGAACGAGATTACAATCGAGGAATTGTTCATGGCCTTGTGGCCTTGTATAATAATGATCTTGATGAAGCCCGCTCATTTATTAATGATGTAACAGGTTTTAAAGCTTCAATGTCGGATCTTTTAGATATTGATTCGGGTTTTCATTTAGGTGGCATCGCTGATTGGAGCGGTGTCCATTTATCAATGGTTTCTGCGATCAGCCAGGTTCTTATGGCAGATGCACTTGAGAAAAAATTTAAATTTTTCTTTGATGGCTTTCGTTTTGAGCAAGTTAAAAAAGCGGGCGAAAAAAGATTACTTGAGATGGCCTTGACCTATGGAAAGTCGCATCTGCAGTATTTAGATATCTTTGCTTACGCCTATTCAAGACAAGTCCAAGAAAATCCTCATTTAAGACAAAAAGCAATGGATTCAATTTTTGTTCTTCATGAAGTTCCCGTCCAACGAAATTACCCCATGGCCATAGAGGTGGATTTAGAAAAATGGCAGGACTGGAGTCCCTCGTCTTGGCCACGGATGCCTTGGAAAGCGGTCGATGGGTTTACGAAAATTAAAAACGATATCAGCCTTAGTCGGCATTACCAAAGCGCGTTTTCATACCCCTTATTTTTTACCAACGGCCTTCGCACCACTTATTTGTGGAAAGATCTGCCTTTTGAAGTGCATTACCAATCGACTCCTGGGACATTGCCTTTTTCTGCTGATTATTTGATTCTTTATTGGGTCGCAAAAGATTCCGGTTTGCTGAAATAATCATTTTTTTCGGCGAGGCGGTTTTGCATACCGTTTTTCTTCAATGGCAATCAGTTCGCTCAGTTCTAAATTCAAATCGACGGGTTGCTCAGGTTCGATAATCATTTGATAATCTTTTTTGCTGACGTTGATGATATCAATCGGCTTTCCAATCAAGGTTTGAATTTCTTCAAGCAAAGGCTTTTCTTCTTGGCTACAAAATGTAACGGCAATTCCTTTATTGAAGCCGCGTCCGGTCCTACCAATTCTGTGAACATAATTTTCTGATTTTTCGGGAAGGTCATAATTGATCACATGAGTCACGTCAGCAATATCAATTCCGCGCGCACTTAAATCGGTTGCGATAAGAATCTTGCAAGCTCCGCTGCGGAAAGATTTCATCACTTCGATGCGGTCCAGTTGGTCTTTTTCGCCGTGAATCGTAATCGACTGGATTTCGACCCTGGCTAAGGCTTTAGCTACACGCTCAGCGCGGACACGGGTTCGAACGAAGATAATAAATTTTCCTTCCGCATTTTGTTGAATATAGCTTCCTAAAAAGAAACGCTTATCATCCATTCCGACAAACATTACAAAATGCGAGATATTTTTTGAAACAGGATCTTCGGGGGAGATTTGAATGCGAATGGCGTTGCTACTCACTTGCGAATAAGCTAATTTTTTAATCTCAGGATTGATCGTGGCTGAAAAAAATAGAGTTTGATGGCGTCTTGTTAATTTCTTTTTAATGGCTTGAACGTCATCGATAAAGCCAAGGTCTAGCATGCGATCGGCTTCATCTAAGACCAGAGTCTCGATATAATCTAAGTTCAGGAAACCCTGGCGAATGAGGTCAAACATTCGACCAGGTGTAGCGATTAAAATATCAATCCCATCTTGCAGTCTTTTAATTTGCGGATCTTGCTCGATCCCGCCAAAAAGTGCGAAGGGCTTCACCTTCGTGTGTTTTGAAAGCGAGTTAAAAACTTCACCTATTTGTTGAGCCAGTTCACGAGTGGGCACCATCACCAAGCACTTGATCCCCAGAACGCGCTTGCTGGATTTATTGCTATGAATTCCATTGATGATGGGAATGGCAAAAGCTGCCGTCTTGCCTGTGCCTGTTTGGGCGATGGCAAGAACATCTTCGCCCTTCATAATCGAGGGGATCGCCTTAAACTGTATATCTGTGGTTCTAAAAAAGCCCATATCATTCAAGTTGCGCAATAACTCATCGGACAGGTGAAACTTATCAAATTTCAAGGCAGACCTCGTTTGTAGGACAGATCTAGCACGGAGAACCACGAGGATGGAACTATAAATATCAGCCCGTTAAATTAATTCAATGGGCGATAAGGCACCCATGTCATAAGGACGACCTCTAAATAGGCGGGGCTTTGAGTTAAGTTATTTTTGAGTAAAAACCAACGAGTCAAAAAATCCGCTTTTTTCTGAAGTCAGATCAGGAAGCTTTTTTCCGGTGGGCATTCGCGCGCTTATATTTAACATAATGTAGCTATAGGTTCTGCTATTGAAGCACCACTGACCATCATTTGAAATCGGCAGGGAGCCAGTGTCTTCGCCTGTCTGAGAAAATAGAAGACAGCGACCAAGGTCATATTTTTTCTCGCTAAATTTTGTTTGGATATTTTTGACTCGGCCAAGTTTTGCGTCTCTTTCAATATTTTTTCTAAAACTTTCGATGATATCACTTTCTGAATTGGCTTTAATTTTCTTTCCAGTTTTGTTGAATTCATCCAGTTCGGCTTTTGTGACACCGATGGGGCCACTTTTCACTGACGCAATTAAAGATTGGCCTTCATTGTCAGATTTTTTGCCGATGATGATGTTTCCAGGAGTTGACTGACTGACAAACCAATCGCCAGTCCTTGGAAAGTGGTATTCAAATCCAGAAGCAGAGTTGGTTGATTCTGGATTGACTTTGGTTTGAAGGGTGGCGCACGAAGAAAGGAATAAGGCGAATACAGTCAGATAGTAAAATTTCAAAAATTTGATCTCCAATAGAAACATGAAAATTGTTGCACTCTTTAAATTATATTAACTCAATTTGGGTCGCAGGTGCAAACTATTGTCCACCGACTCCACTAAAGAGTTGCGAAAAGTCTTCTATCGACATTCATTCATCATTGATTCGCACTTTTTCATAATCTCATTCGGATAAAAGGATCCATTCCTGGGCGATAATAGTTCTGAGGAAACAGATTTTGTAGAACCGTCACTCATAATCGCATAACGTCGGAGGTAGATGCCGCCCTCATTTGAGCATTCGCAGTAAAGACGGACGACATAGGTGGCCGGGGATGGATTTCCACCACCGTTACAGATATAAGATTTTCCATTGATGTTCACAGAAACCTGATCGTCTGCCATGGCTGATAATGTTGGCAAAATAAGAAAAAGAGCTATCAATATTTTTTTCACAAGGTCTCCCGTTGGTTTTTAATTTTTGGCCAAAGTCAAAATGGCCCTATCCCAAGAGTTTAGCAAAGAGTGTTCCATAACAAACTTTAGGCTCGCCCGAGGTGATGAGGACAAGATGGACACTTTTTCATGGTCTTCAAAGAGACGCTCCCTGAAAGCCCTAGGACGCCTCAAGATGGCTCTTTCAATAAATGATAGGTTGACCTATCAAATATGAAAAAGGTGATAAAGCTCAATTTTATCAATGTGTTAGAATTCAATTTAAGTCAAAGCAGTAGACTTATACAGGTCCTTATTGGTCCCCGGCAGGTGGGCGGCTGTTATAAAAAAACTTTCGGATGCTAGCAAAAAAATAAAAATTTAAAAAATGCTAAGTCGGTCACAATTACTCTTGAAAATTATTTTAAATTTGAAAAAGACCCTCTTGGGTTTTTAAGGCAGCACTCTTACCGAAGACTATTTTATTTTAAAATTAAAAATTGGCACCAGGGGTAAATTCTGGTGATTTTTACCTTGCAACAGATTCTACTTATCCAATGCCCAAACCCAATAAAGCATCATGGTTAATTTCTGCGTTAACTCAATCAAAAAGTGACTGCAGGTAAGCCTAAAAAACCGAACTGCACAGCGGCGCAGAGGCTCGATTTTTAACCAAATCAAACTGATTTTTCCATCCGTCGGCGTGACTTGAAATAATGACGCTGAATTGGCGACTTATATTTGAAGCCACATTGGGTCCGTAACTGCCGTACCCCGCCGTATATTTGTCAGTTCCAAAAGATTTCATTTTTTCTTTGATGTTGGTGGCCATTTGATCTTTGACCAATTTTTCTTGTGCAAGGTCTGCTGGGCTTAATTCTCCAATTGTTTTTAATAAGACCTCACGTAAACCATCCGCTCCGCCAATTTCTGAGACAATGACATTTGATAAAATATGACCGTCGGCCAGCCTCATCGACCGAGTTGTCGTTTTCTGTTTGATAAGCCCGAAATATATTCTGCGAAAAATCAATGGTTCAACGTCTGATAGTGATGGCATCATGGGTTTAACTTTAGGAACTAAAATCGGCGAAAAATCAGGTGTATTTGCGGAAGCGACGTTGATAAAAGGCAAAGGCAATACAGCAATCACACAGTATAACGTTTCTTACTTTTGGTAGCCGTGAACTTCTGATCAAGGCTCTTGTTTGTGAACTAAAAAAAGAGTTCCAAGTTCGTACAGATTTTGAATCAACGCTGCACGATCGCCTTTTTTGGTCCAGTGAAGTACTCATGAGGAAATGCTTTTAACAAGGCTTCATGTGTAGGAGCGAACAAGGGAGCCCTGCTTTCAATATTTTGAATCTGAGTTTGTCTTGAGGCATAACCAGTTAAGATAAAAGCCATGAGTATTCCGGTGACCAAAACATTGATTTTATTTTTCATAATTTACTACCCCACGAGTGGTATCCTTCAGCCATCATTTAAAAAAAATATGTTTTAAGGTTATCAAACAGAAGCGGGCTGTCAAACGTGTATTGAAAACCAAAGGTTTCAAACAACAAGCTATCAGGTGAGCCTAATCCTTCTCGCGCGAATTGAGTAGCGTAAAAAATTAAGCCGCCTTTTTTCGAGCCACCCATAAATCGTAATCGGCTTGCATGCGGACCCACATTTCAGCGGAGGTTCCCAAGACCTTTTCTAACTCAATGGCGAACTGTGAGGAAATAGATCTTTTGCCATTAACAATCTCATTGATTTTACGGGGCGAACATTTACATTTGACCGCTAACTGACTTTGATTCAAGCCCATTTCTGCCATATAAATTTCGTTAAGAACAATTCCAGGATGAAGAGGCTTTGAATTTTTAATCATAAAATTTTATCCTTTGTGATAATTTTCAATTTTGACTTCAAAAAAATCGCCATTCTTAAATCTGAAAGTAATGCACCAAGGTAGTTTAATGGTGACACTCCATTGGTCTTTATGGTCACCTTTTAACTTATGAAGTCGAATGTTAGGTGGTTGACCTTTGACCTTTAAATCATCCAAGGTGTTTGTACTATGCATGATGGTAAGCAACGCCTTCGCTCGAATCCATAACTCTGAGGAAAGGCTTTTAGATCTATTTTCTTCCCAAATATCTTGGGCGGTCTTATTACCAAAAGATTGAATCATTCATCCGCCTGTTGTTACATTGTACGGTATAATGTTATAATCTGCAAGATTAAAATGAATAAGAAAATGCATGGAAATAGCTAAAATTCGGTGATACGTGGTGTCCTGGAACTTAACGCAATTGCAATATCAAGGAATTCCAGTAGGATAAAACCCTAATGCCAGAACTTCCTGATGTGTTAAGTTAGAAAAAGAAAACAACAACAATAACAACAGGTTATAAAAAATATTTAAAAATTTCGATGAGTTGCAACGAAAAATGAATTTCATTTCTTATCATAGCGGTTCACGTCTTTTCATTCGATTTCACAAAATAGGGTGATAAGGCTGATATGAAAAAAAGTGGGTCATTTTTTAGAGCAAAAAATTAAATTAAAGCCGTATTCGATTTGTCTCAAGGAGCTTTCTTAACTGAAAGGAAATCGAAAATATGGAAATCATCAGATTTGTATCGTTTGTTGTAAAGTTTGGGATTTTGTTGGCATTGGTGGGGCAATTAAAGTTCTGCACCTTAATGCTAATGGGTAAAGCCGCTGAAAGCTCGCAAAAGGGCATTATGTCCTATTCCAAATATACCAGACAGCTGATTGGGAAATAGCCATGAAATCCAATAAAGCAGGGATTAAAGATTTAGCTTGCGTAAAAGGCGCATTGATAGTAAATTAACTATCAATGCAGATCGTTCAGTTAGAAACTTTTAAAAAAGAGATAGCAGATTTTCCAATAGAAACACGTGAGGACATATTTTCCCTTGTCACACGTTTTCTTAAAGGTGAAAGACTGAACAATAAGGATTTTAAAACCTTTAAAATTGATAAGAACACCAAGATTTTAGAGTTTAAAGTCAAAGATGATCGTGGTAATTGGCGGGCCATTTCAACGATCGCATCAGGCAAGTATTTAGTTTTTGTGTATGCTTTTCATAAAAAGTCACAAGAACTGCAAGAAAAAGACAAAAATGTGATTCGTAACCGTATTCGGAGGATTGAGCTATGAAGACAAAAAAAGAAAAATTAGTTCCTCAGAAAATTGAAGAAGTGGCTAAAGACTGGGGTATTGATTATCAAGTTTTTAAAATTAAAAATCAATTGATCGATACTATTAAAAGCTATTGTGAAAAGCACAATGTTAGTCAGCGTAAGCTTGCGATACTTGTCCCCGGTCTTAGTCAAGATCGGGTTTCAAAAATATTTTCAGGGCAGGTGGGTCACATGACCATTGATAAGCTTATTGAAATACTATCAGCTCTTGAAATTAATGTAGTTATCAAAGCTAAAGCCGCCTAGGCCCAATTCTTTCAGTATAAAATTCTAATCAATGTGAAACCTGAAACTAAAAACTTCAGGTTTTTTTATATTTAAAAAAACTCTCAAAATAAGGACGTAAAATATGTCTCGAAAAACTTTTCTTTATATTCGTTTCAACTCTGGATCAGGTCGGCGGAGCCGAGTCACAGACCAGAGCCCTTTTAGAACATTGTACGAGGTATAACATCACCGAATACGAAATCTACAATGATCATGGAATTTCGGGAGCCAAGGAAAGCAGGCCAGCTCTGGATAAAATGATGGAGCGTGTGAAAAAAGGCGAAGCCGAACAGATCATCGTTTTCGCCTTTAGCCGTTTTGCTCGGTCTACGATGCATTTACTCAAAGGTCTTCAAGTTTTTAAAGAGCACCAAACACGCTTCGTCAGCATCACAGAAAACATTGATACAGATTCAAGTTTAGGGGTCGCTCTTTTCACAATTTTGGGATCATTGGCTCAATTAGAAAGATCGATGATTCAAGAAAGGGTCAAGGCGGGACTTAAAAATGCGCGTGCGAAGGGGAAAATTATCGGAAGAAAGCGCATCAGAAATTCTGTCTTAATTGAGTCACTTTTGGAGGCCGGTCTTTCTTATCGCGAGACCGCTCGAATCGCAAAGTGTTCACATGGCAGCGTCCATGCCCAGAAAAAAGAACTTAAGGCTCGCAAGGCTAAAGAAGAACAGCTCCGTTTGGATGAGCTTACCAAATCTGTCATCGAAAGTAAATCTTCGAGCGAAATTTCTGCGGAAACCATGAAAGCCATGAATGTCCCAGACGAGGTCATTCAACAAGTTCAAAATAAGATCGAATCCATGGCCCGCGAAAGCGTCCATGAAGTCATGGGCGGAAAAGCTTATGAGACCTATGACTAAATTTTCGGGAGCCCAAAGCGGGCTCCCTTTTTTTTGCGTGAAGTGAACAAAAGGCGATCTTTACTAATGGCGGAAATTTTCGTTCCCGCTTACAAATAAATCTATCGCGAAGATAAAAAATATTTATCGACGATTTGGGCGGGGACGAAGTTCGAGCCGCGAGTATTATTTCACGGCGTTGATTTTCGGCAAGGCTTCAAATCCGAGGGATTATTGGCCGCTTAAATTTATCTTTGTTCCTCGGCAGTTTCTGTCTCGGATCGCTTGACACTGGAGTGGTGATTTGAACATCACCGCTCGCAAAAAAAAGAATGTCCCTAGTCTTATTGATGATCTGGTGGCGGCAGTACAATAGTTCCTATTTGGCTCACGATACTAGCAAAATCAGCTACGGAGGCGCCGCCAATCCTGTTCCCAGCCAAACAAGATATTCCGCGAACTGCTTGCTTATTAGATTTCGCGGAAAGCACATATTCGGTTCCACCCCATGGATCTGTGGGGTGTCTGTAAGCACTGAAAGACGCGAAATTCACCGGCCCCTTTAAAATAAGACCGTTTGAGTACGGGGCATTTAACTGAAGGTAGCAGTCAATGGATTCTTTAGAATTAGGACCCCCGACAGAACCAATGAATGCATTATCGCTTGAGGGCTGAAATTTAAAGTCCTGAGAAATAGTAACAACTGTAGCGCCTGGTAAACCGCTTAGATCAATTCCGCTCCAATCAGTAGTAGCCCGAGACAAAGATCCGAAAAAGAACACAAAACTCATTGCCCAAAAATTTTTTTTCATTACAAATCTCCATATTAAGGGCGATGTCTACCTAAACTCCCGAGCCGCGTCCATCATTTTTTGCCGTAGCCCTTAGGCGTGTTGCATATCTGTGATTCCCAATAATGGCATTTTTTCAATTAACCAGGCGGGCATCTCTGCCGTGACCACATCTGTGCCAAAACCAAATGGCTTATTCGATCACTTCAGTTAAAGAGCGCTTTTTGAAGCCCGACCCCAATAGGTTAAGAGGATCCTCCATAAGATCTTAATAAGGGCGCAGCTCCCAAAGGAAATATAATTGGTTACATCTTTAGTGATTTGTTCGCCATGCGGGGCGGCAAGGTTTTGAGAGAGCAAAGTTAACTTTGTTTGAGCGTGATTAAACGATTGACCCCAAGGGGACAGCCAGTAGTCTTATAAGCTGTATGCAAACAAAAATCATATCTGTGGGTCAGCTAGCTCCCTCTGAAGTAGAGGCTATGCATGAAATCATGCTGCAGTATTATAATAAAATAAAAAAAGAGAAGTTCGTTAAAGATCTTTTTGAAAAGAGTAAGGTTATTTTACTCCTTGGTCCTGACCAGTCGATAAAGGGGTTTTCGACAATATTAGAGCAACCATTAAAGGTTCGAGGACGCACTGTGACTGCGCTTTACAGCGGAGACACTGTTTTGTCTCGGGAGCACTGGGGAAATGGCGCTCTAGCCATGGCATTTGGTCGCTATTTAATTGAAACGAAGTTAAAAAATCCTTTTCGCCCAGTTTATTGGTTTTTAATTTCAAAGGGCTACAAAACCTATTTATTGATGGCGAATAACTTTCAAGATCATTACCCGCGCTTTGAATGCGCGACACCGGTACCATACATGGACGTGATGGATGCATTTTATGGCGAACGTTTTGGTGGAAAGTATTTTTCTTTGGAGGGAATTATACGATTTGAAGATGGGATGGCTTCTCCTTTAAAAAACTACGTTGCAGACATTTCAGATGAAGACCGTGAAAATCCAAGAATTGCTTTTTTTGAGAAAAAAAACCCTCATTGGAAAGATGGAGTTGAGCTGGCCTGTGTGGCTAAAGTTTCTATATGGGTCCCTGTTTGTTATATCGTGAAAAGAATTAGAAAGGCATTTTTAACCCATGGAAAAGGGCTTAAAACATTTTATTACAAGCAACATTGACTCTGCTCATCGTTGGCAAAAATTTAAATATCAGGTCTTCCCCTCAATTTTTGAAATGAAGCGAGTGGACGAATTCACACCTTTTTTTAATACGCCTTTTTTTAACCTGTTAACAGAATCGCAGAAAGGTGCTTTCTATAGGGCCTTTATCCAGTTTAATGCTGAAGCATTAATTTTATTGGAACTTGTTCTTTATGAGGGGGTTCGATCTTTGATTGCGAAAACTAACAACGTTGCTTTGATTGAGGCCTCACGAAAAATAATGGCTGAGGAAAAAGATCATACAAAAGCCTTTGTGCGGTTTTTAAAAAAAGATTGCCCTGGATTTGCTCAGCGCAGTTATCTCCTTCGCAATAATCGGATTTTTAAAAATAGTTTTCTTTGGCTGGCTCGTAAAAATCCAGTGGCGCTAGCTTTGCCTGCGGCAAAGGTTGAAGCTTATACAGTATTTTATGGAAAAGCTTTGAAAGAAGCTTTTGCGCATCAAGCGAACAGTTGGAGCCAGCTTAATGTGTTGCACTTATTGGATGAGAGTTTACATATCGGCTACGAATTCGATATGTATGAAATTGAATTAAGCAAGGTCCACGGATTTTGTCGAGCGCTGGCCCTGATCTGTACTTTCATTTGTATTTTTTATTTACAAGTATGCTTTTTAATCGGCTGCTCGCGAATGGTGCGACAAATTTTAGGTTCGAAGTCCTTTCTCAAAACAAGTCGATGGACTTTACGTTTGGGAGGTTGGATTTTGCAAGAATTTGGTCCTTATCAACAAACGAGAAATTTTTTAAAAACCCAGTTTCAAGCCAGAGCGCCCCTGTATGGCGGTCTATTTGGCTTTATGTATAAATAGGTTTTATGCTTAAAGAAGATTTTAGAATTGCTGTAAAAAATTATAGCCACTACAAAAGCCACACGGGCTGGGCCATATTGACTTTATCTAGAGTCATCGCATTAACTTTTATTGCAGTCACTCTGTCTTTATCGTCGCTGCCAGTGGTTTGGTTGGTGGGGCAGAGTCTTCTCTCCGTCGCTATTTTACAGTGGTTTGTTTTGCTGCATGATTTTGGTCACAATGTTTTTTTTAAATCCCATACCGCAAATTGGTTTTGGGGTCATGTTGCGTCGTTGTTTTGTTTGGTGCCATTTACTCCTTGGAAATACATTCATGCGCAACACCATGTATGGACGGGGTGGCAGGATAAGGATCCAACCATGGAGTCGACGCTTCCGCAAAAAGGAAGTACTGCCCAAAGGATTATTGTGCGTTGGGCTTGGCGCCTTTGGATTCCATTGTTGTCGATTACTTTTTCGGTGAAAAATTTTTGGAACATGCCCAGGCTTTTTAAGATTTTTCCTCGTGCTAAAGATCGTTGGCAGTTTGCAATCAGCTTTTTTGTGATGCAGCTTTGCTTTTGGGTGGCATTCCCAAATACGCCGCATATTTGGAAAATTTGGACCCTTGCGTATTTTTTGTTTTTAGTGATTGCTGATCCGTTGCTGATCAGTCAGCACAGCCATGTGCCGCAAAAGCTGGCTGATGGGGCCGAGGTGCGGCCAATTCCTGTGTATGAACAAGAAAAATATACGCGAACACTTTTTTTTCCAAAAGTGATTTCAAAGTATGTCCTTTTAAGCTTTGATGCGCATGGAACGCATCATATATGGCCAACGATCCCCTGTTATTATTTGCCACTTGTAAAAGTTCGCTCGGAAAATGATGCGGACTGGTTTGCTTGGATTAAAGAAGCAAAGTCGCTGCCTGCCGATCAGATCTTATTTTCCAATCGGGAGGGCACTGGATGGAAAATTTAACCTTACACAATCTGACCCAGGCGGTGTTGGTTGTTTTTGCCCTCTACCATTTCTTAGTGGGTGTGCCATCAATTTTGTCCATCTCGATTTTAAGGAAAATCGCCTTAAAAGTTTATGCTTTAAAAATTCCTGAAAAACTGGATCCTAGCTACGAATATAATTTGAAGCCACTGGGCTTTTACTCCGTCACCCTTGGAGCGATGTGTACTCTCGAGTTATCTCAAAAAGATCCTGGGCACCGAGCCGCGTTTTTAGCAATTCTTGCTGGATTGTTAGTGCTAAGGGCTTCAGGACGTTTTCTCTATCGTGATTTGGTCGAGAAGGCTTTTGCTATCAACTGGAAACGAAGCCGTATTAATGTCATTTTTAATCTGGGACTAGCTGTCGTCGTGGGAGGATTAGCCTATGCCACATAAAGTCTCATGAAGTACCTGTGGATTTTGCTGACATCAGACAATCCTAGTTTCTTTTACAGAAAGCCCCATTTATTTGCGGCCTTTGTTGAGATCGATTTAGCTGGCAAGCGGCAGCGCGAATTTTGTATTTCGTGGCTGCCAGATCAAGGTCAATATTCACTGATTTCTTCTGCGGTTAAGGGGAGAAATCGGAGTCTGCAAGAAACCCTAAGAACAACTCCTCAAGAATCATTACCGATTATGGTTTGGGGATTCGCAGCTGTGACGAAAACGTTTTTTGAAGAAGCTTGGATCAGAAAAATAGAATTAGAAAAAAATCGATTTAAATATAAAGTGATTGACTGGTTTCAATCTGATTGTCGTAATTGCACGAGTGCTTTGGCAGAACTTGATGGTCAGAGAAGGTTTCCTGTAGGATTAAAAGCGGGACATACGGCAGGGAAAGAGTTGTGGAATTTCTATAAGGGGCATTTCGTTCAAGAAGTCGTCAATGATAGAATTGAAAATTATTTTAAAGAATTAATTAAATTTAAAAATTGGAAAAAAATATAGAATTATAAATAAGGGGGTTTTGTGAAATCGATTTTGGTAGTATGCGCTGCAACCTTTTTGCTGAGCAGTGCGTATGCAGGCGCGCCAGTTTTGCACGAAAGTTCATTGGATGTTTCATCGACAAGTTATCCTTGGATTTCTGCAGAGGAATTTACAGGGGCGATAAAAGTAGCACATGACCGTGGGAATCGCAAAGTAGCTTCTTCAGGTGTTGATTATGAAGCGACAATGTCCGTGGGCCTTAAGCAATTACGCACGAAAATCTTGGGAGTTACAAACTCTGATCAAATTGACCAGTTGTTAACAACTCTAGAGTCTAGTTATGGGTCCTTGGCGCCCGATGCTCAATTGGTAGCAGCACAAATTTTGATGCTGAAGCCTTTTAGAGGAATTGTGTATCGGATGGTTCCATTAGCGGCGAAAACTAATATCACTCACAGCGTGTTACTTTCATTTGTGATGAGACAAGCTGCACAGATGAAAGTTTATTTTCCCACAACCCAAGCCGATGCTCTTTTTTCCTATTTGACTCAACCGTATGACGGTGTCGTGCAGTTCAAAGAGGGTGAAGACATGCAGGCTTATTTTGGTGACGTTGTCTACCCCGCGGCTTTGAAGTCTGCGGAACGAATCAAATCTGTTCCAGTAAGTACATCGATTGTTTGGGATAACAAAATTCTTTATGCCGGAATGATAGATAGCAATATCGACACTCAAGATCGTTATACTTTGATAGGACCTGCCGAAAAATGGGCGATCTTATCGGCGAAACAAATGGGTCTGCATTTTTTGACGGGCTTCCGCGCTTATAGCGTTAAAAATGAAATGGCGATGGCAAGAGACATGGGATCATTATACGGAGTTGATGGTTTTACGACAAGCCTTCTGCCCAATGGTTCGGTTGATGGTATAAATAGTATGGAGCGAACAAGGATTTTTAAAAAGCCCAAATATGCAGGCACTTTTGTTTTGTATCGCGATGGTAGCAAGTGGATGCAACGCTCGTTCCTGCATTTAAAAGAAAGCGTCTCTTATTTACGACTTGCGTGGGAAGAGTTGAAGGACAAGCCTGCTGCAGATAATTTCCTCTTGAATCCAGCCTTCTTCTCTGGCTTTGACCGGCAGGTAAATAATAATTTAGCAGTTCTTGAGGATATGGTTCAGGGACCTACAAAGGTGCGAAGTCGGTTAACAGGTGAAACTTTGCTGGTCGACTTAAAAGGGTTTTATGCGAATCCTCCTAGCGATGTGAAAACATTATTGCCGACGCAATTTGAAACAAGTCAAAAGTTCTCTAAGGTCCAAGTAAAACTGGGCAAGAAAGATAAATCTGAAGAAGTATCCTACTATAATTACTTTCACGGACGGCCTATTGGTTGGGATGTGACTGCCTATAAATCGCTATTCCCTGAGGTTAAGACCGGCGCAGATATAAGTATAGCCGCCCGCGTGCTGGCACAATCTTGGGGTGGAGTCGTTTTGGCCGG
>JAYWEU010000036.1:0-17536 GCA_043779385.1 Pseudobdellovibrionaceae bacterium | reverse complement strand
CTTGGTATCGGTCAAACTAATACTGGTTTATTTAGCAGCAGTGCTAATGTATTAAACTTTTCTTCGAATGGCTTTGAACGAGCACGTATCGATTCAATTGGAAACCTCGGTGTTGGAACAACAACTCCAGCATCTCTATTACATACTTTTGAAAATGCAGCGAAGATCGCAAGCTACACAGGCATCTCGCATTTCGTGAATAATACTTCTGCAACAGGCGGCATTGCAAAAATTGGAATGGACATTCAAAGCACTGGTAGCTGGACTGGAGCTGGTTCAGTGAACATTGGTCTTAACGTCAATGCGACGGGTGGAAATACAAACTATGCGGCCCTTTTTCAAGGTGGCAATGTTGGTATTGGAACTTCATCTCCAAACTACCTACTTGAAGTCGGTACATCTACACTTTCTAGCACTGCTGCTAATTTTTCTTCCAATTCGGGAGCCGTACTTCCAACGGCAAATTTTTTAAACTCGGGCCTGGGTCCTGCAGGTTCATTTATCTCCTATTCGACAGGTGCAACCACTGGCGCGGGTCAATTTAAGAACCTCAATGGTGGAATCGCAGGCTATTTTGCGACCTCTGGAACAAGTACTGGATACCCGACCGCTTATTTTAATAATTTCACGGGCGGTCCCGCCGCCGTATTTGCTGGAAATGTCGGGATTGGCACTATGAGCCCAAGCTCTTCCCTTGAGGTCAATGGACCAATTGCAACGGCGATCACGACTCCATCACTTGGAGCCTATACTATTCTGGCCAGTGACAGCGTCATTCTCGTGCCAACTGCTAACACCAGTGCAACTTATACCTTACCTTCAGCCACGGCCGCTCGGGGTCGGCAAATTACTGTGAAAAATCCTTCTAGTAATGCAATTAGCTTATTTTCGACGACCGCGATCGTTGCTACAACTTCACCTGGCTCATCTTCTTATTCATTATTATCCGGTAAGACTGTTACCGTTGTTAGCGATGGATCAAATTGGTATATTATCGCAGGCTTTTAAGCTTTAAGAATTTGCTCCTGATCCTTAAAAAATTCTTAAAACAAGACATCCCCATAAATTAACAAACGTTTTTTGTCAATAACCTTTAGTTTATACACATCGGCACAAGTGAGATTGATTTAATCACCCATTGAATTGGATTGTTTATATATGGGAATTTAATTTAAGATTTGGGACAACCGCAGACAAATGCTTTATAGTGTACTAACAACCTAAAGAAAGAGACATCCATGAAACAACAGATTCGGTCTACGATCAGGGCTTTTAAATTTGCCTTGCTGCTTGCCTTAGGAACTCCTCTGATCGCAACGGCTGCGACAACAACTTTGACTTTTGATGAATTTTCAAATGGAACTCCTCTGACCACCCAATATCAAAGCCTTGGTGTGACGGCCAGCGGTGCCACTATACTTCTTGCAGCTTTCGGTCCATTTCCAACAGCTTCAGGAGCTAACATTGCGGCCGCGCAAACTGGCCTTATGACTTTCAGTTTTGATCCTGTTATCACTGGTAACATTGCAAGTGTTTCTGCTTACCTTTCGGGAGATGCCGGAACAGGGATTTATGCCTATGATTCAAACGGCTTTTTGGTAGGACAATCCCTTCTTCCAGTCGGTGCGCCTTATAACACATTGCTGTCAGTGAGTTCATCCGGAGCTCCGATCGCCATGGTCACAATTCACGACGGTGGTGGAAGTTTCGGAGTCGATAATTTTTCTTTTACTCAAGTGGTCTCTGCACCAACTTGCCCGCAGCTGGCTCAAAATCTTTATGATGGAGTTGTGACCCTCCCCAATTCAGATTTTAAGTCGCGAAGGGTTTCTGTGAAACGAGCAAAGTTAAAGGATGAAATCGCTGATTTGCAGAATTTGCTTTCAGTGAACTCGTCGCCTAGTCAACAGCTTCACGAGTTGAAAGAAATTAAAGAGGACCTTAATGACTGGATTAAGCCAGGAACTAATCGAACGAATTTGCTGAACTTGATCGATCAACTGATCGCCAACATCAACGCGGGTCATTGCTAGATTTACAAAAACTCAGGACCAGGGGCTTGCCGCAACTTCAACGTCAGGCCCTTCAAAAAATACCGCAACACCTGATCACCGCACAGCCGATAATTCCGATGATCTTTCTTCCTCAAAAACGACGACAGCTCAGACTTCCCAAATACAAACCCCGTGCTCGTAATCATCTGCAAAAGCTCTTCTTCTTTTAATTCAAAAGCGACTTTTAACTTTTTCAAAACCAAGTTGTTCGACACCGGAAGTTCGATGGGCGAAGGCTCTCGACCTTCATCTTTACCGCGTTTAAAAATAATCACACCATCTAAAAAATGCGCCATGATTTCATCACTGCATTTGACATACTCAGGATCTTCTTCGTTTTGCATAAAGGCGTGAATTTGATTTTTAGTGACTTCAAGGCCACGCAGCTTGCAAATCTCTGCGACTTTCGCATTGTTGATTTCAAGCATGTATCGAAGGCTTCTGATGATATTATTATTGGTCATTTAGGGCTTTAAGAAAGACTTTAAATCGGCTGCAAAGCCTGGGAACCAATAAAATCCCGCGTGGCCCCCATGATTTAAGACTAAAGCGCGATCGCCAAAGGTTTCTGAAAACAAAGTGATGTCTTCAGTTTTAGAGATCGGGTCATCTTTCGCCAAAACAAATTTAACTCTTGGGTCGGCCGCTAGCTTTTCAATTTTGTTCTTTAAACTGAAGCTTGCCAGTAAATCTTGGCTGTCGATGAACTGAGTTCGCACAAACATTTTTTGCAGGACAAAGTTTTGAAAGTAGTCTTCGAAGGTGATTTTTGCAATTTCAGCATATCGATCTGCGCGCTTGGAGGCACCAACGGGGGATTTAAAAAGTTGGCCGCGCTTGGGATGCACAAGGCTTGTGACATAAAGAATTTCTGCCATGCTGTCTTTAAAAGTTCCGCCGATGACAACTTCACTTTCGTGGCTAGACAGTGGGTAATTTTGGACAACATAAGCCACGGCTTTTGCCGGCGCCAGACTAATAACGTTTTCAACCAGACCGATTAAACGACCGCGAAGTCTTTCGTAATAATTCAGGCTAGAATTTAACTCTTTTTGAAATCCCACTTTATTCACATAGTCGTACTTACGAAGGGCGTATTTGATATCTAATGGTGGGCTGATCATGATAATTTGACTGAAATCAAAATCTTTTTTCTGATCATCAAGCTTCATTAATTCATAGGCGTGCTGACATCCCATGGAATAAGCCACCAACATCGTTTTCGAAAAATTTAAATGACTTTTTTTCTTCAGTTGATTTGTCACTTCAACCATATTTTTATAAAGCAGCTGTGCGTCCTCAGGAAAAAAACCTGGCGCGCCATCAGGACTTAAAGTTAAAGCAAACAGCCAATTCATAGGGTTATTAAAAGTAATAACGTGATATCCCCAGGATTGGAAAAGTTTCGCTAAGTCGCCGATATTTCCGCGGTCACTGTATCCACCAATTCCAGGGATCAAATAAACTAAAGGCTGACCTGCTCGTCCTGGCCAGTAAACAGATTTTATAGAAGCCTTGTTTTCTAAAGTGATGACATTTTGACGATCCGGATTTGCCGTGGGAATTCGTTGTAAACCGGCGGTTGTTTTAGCTGCGAATAAAACCGATGAGATCGTCGCTGCTCCAAAATCAGGAAAGGGAAACGATCGATTCGTAGCCTCAGCTGGGACTTGTGCCTGACCTGGGAAAGAGACCGATAAAAGGAGGGAAAAAAGACTGAGGGACAAAACCGATTTCAACATACATTTACCATTTTCCTGAATTTTGAGTGACTGGGGTTTAGATCAAAATTCGCAAATTGAAAAGAGATTCCTACTTTCCCCCTTGAACCTGACAACTGACAGAACATTTTTACAATGCCTTGGGGGGCTTAAGAAACTAAAAAACAACACTGTGACGAAATCGTCTTTAGAGGCGACTAGAAACCGAGGAGGGCCGAGAAATAATAGGTCTCGCTGCGGAACGAGATGGGACTTTTGTTCAATGTTTCAAGATCCTTCGTGCGCTCTTCTGCAAACCTTCCGGCAAATTGAAGACCAAAATGATCGGAAAACTGAACATCGATTCCAGCCGTCCCGTAATATCCCGAACCCATCACAACGTCTTTTTTCTTGGCATCGCTGCCTTGAGCATCAATAAGGTTTAGTTTCGACGTGTAGGTAATCTCATGATAACTGCCCATGCCGCCGCCTTCGATAAATGGCCCAAACCAATAATGATCAATGAGTTTCAGCTTAAAACCCACACTAAGATCAAACATATTGGCATCAAAGCCAATATCGTTGACTGAATAAGAAGTGCTGGTTGAAAGATTTCGGTAAGAATAATTGGAACGACCCGAGCCCGTCATGTGACCTAAAGACATTGTAAAATAAAGATTCAAAGCATCGAAACCGCGCTCAAGCCCCACGGTTGTATAGGTTCCACGATCGAGCGAAAAATTAGTCGAAGGATCTAGAATTGTAAAATTTGTAAATCCTACGCCAGCACTGCCCTTAATTCCCAGACCACTGGTCGGAAGGTTAGGAAGGTTTCTTGGCGTGTGTTGAGCCTGACAAAGACTTGCGATCAACAAAATAAAGAATGTCATCACTAACCTGAGCACAGAGCGGCCCTCCTGCAGAATCTTTCGACATTTTATATTTTCCTCTTAAGCCTAGATCTTTGATTTATGAAAGCCTGATTGCAAAATCCATGGACCAAAGGTATAGCTTTCCGACACACTTCACTGATTGGTAACTCGAAATGACCCCGACAAAATTTTCTGAATTAAATCTGATTGAGCCCCTTCAAAAAGCCTTGGTCGATACTGGCTACACCGACCCGACTCCGATTCAAATCGCCGCTATTCCGCCCTTGCTAGAAGGTCGAGATCTTTTAGGGTGCGCGCAAACAGGAACTGGAAAAACAGCGGCTTTCGCATTGCCGATTTTAAATCGCCTAGCCCTTTCAAAACATCGACCTGAAGGACGGCAAGCGCGCGTCCTTATTTTAACTCCAACTCGCGAACTTGCGATTCAGATCTATGATAGTTTTAAAATTTACGGAAAACATCTACATTTAAAATACGCGGTTGTTTTCGGTGGTGTTGGTCAAGGTGTCCAAGTAAAAAGCGTTTCAGGTGGCGTCGATATATTAGTGGCGACGCCGGGTCGATTGATCGATTTGATCGAGCAGCGTTACATTCATTTAAATAAATTAGAAGTTTTTGTTTTGGATGAGGCCGATCGCATGCTGGATATGGGATTTATTCATTCGATTCGAAAAATCATTGGACTGCTTCCTAAAAAAAGACACAATCTGTTTTTCTCGGCCACCATGCCGCCAGATATTGAAAAATTAGCAGCGACGATGCTGGTCGATCCTGTGCGGATTGAAGTGACGCCGCCGTCTTCAACTGTCGAGTTGATTGCTCAGTCCGTGATGTATGTTGATAAGGATAAGAAAAAAGATCTTTTGCGGCGCTTATTAGAAGATAAAAAATTAAGCCGTGTGATTGTTTTTACGCGCACCAAACATGGCGCCAATAAGGTTGTGGAAGTTTTAGAAAAAAATAATATTTCTTCAGCGGCGATTCATGGAAATAAATCGCAAGGTGCCCGACAAAGGGCTTTGGAAAGTTTCAGGGCCGGCCGAGTTCGAGTTCTTGTTGCGACTGATATTGCAGCCCGAGGAATTGATATTGATGACATCACCCATGTGATTAATTTTGAACTTCCTAATATTTCAGAAAGCTACGTTCATCGTATTGGACGAACGGCACGCGCTGGGGCGCAAGGCATTGCCATTTCTTTTTGTGATGCGGAAGAACGTGCATTTTTAAAAGACATCGAAAAACTGATCGGCCAACCTGTGCCGGTGAATTCAGATCAGCCTTATCATTCTTTGGACGTGGCGAACGCCAGGGTTATGTCTTCGGGAAAGGCGAAAGCTATGATCGAAGGCAAGGGCCGATCTGCCGGGCGCCGACCCAATGGCGGTCCTCACCGCTCGCGACCTAAGACGTCTTCGGGGCCATCAGGAACTTCTTCAAAGCCTTACGCCAATGCAGGCCGCCCCACAGGCACTTCTGCTAGCAGTGGACCTAAAAAACGTTGGTAAAACGCTGTTCGAATTTCTGGCTGTCTCAGGATGGGACACTGATGAAGAAACTTTTTTTAATCCCGACAAACGTCTTATAAAATCCCATTTTTGACCGATAAGTAAGACGTGAGCCAAAAAATTGATCTTGAGACAACCAGCAGTCAACACAGGGGCCTTAAAGGTTTTTTTGAACAAATCTTAAGGCGTTTCAAAGTCTTAATGCATTTATTGATCATGCTTCCCGTTTACCTTGCGGCCTGTCTTGTTCTTGGAACGTGTCTTGTTCCTGGAATCACAGTTTTTCGTTATGTTTCACATCTGACAGAAAATAATTCTGCTTGGGTGCAAAATTTTAGCTGGGGCCTGGCCCTGGCTTTAGGATTTTTCCTATATGGGTTTTCATTGATCTTCCTAGCACCAACAGTGAATTTCTTGATCCGAGGAAACCTAAAAGCTTGGCGAGGGCCTTATTATTCCATCGAGTCTTTGAAGTGGTTTATCCACAATGGTCTGACTTATTTGGTTCGGTTTACATTTTTAGAATTTATTACGCCATCCCCATTTAGTCTTTTATTTTACAAAATGATGGGCATGAAAATCGGCCGCGGCGTGATGATCAATACGACTTTTATTTCGGACCCGTCCTTGGTGGAACTTGGAGATAAAGTGACCTTAGGTGGTTCAGTGACCATCGTTGCCCATTACGGACAAGGTGGCCTTCTAATCATTGCGCCGGTTAAAATTGGCCATGGCTGCACGATTGGTCTAAAGGCTACAATCATGGGCGGAGTGATTGTTGGTGACGGCGCCAAAATTATGCCTCACTCGGTTGTTTTACCAAAAACTTTTGTGCCGGCTGGGGAAACCTGGGGTGGAGTTCCTGCCCAGAAAATCGAAATTATTCCAGTGGCCTCAGTTCAAATTAAAATAGCTTAATCCCAGCCACTCTTTGAATTTTCTAAAAGTTGCTTTTCTTCTTCAAACATTTTTTCTAAATCAGCCCGCGCTTCTTTGGCTTTTGAAATCAATTCCTTTTCGTTGGACCTTGCGGGGTGCAATTCAAAAATCATTGCTATATTGTGGTCTCGAAATTTATGTCCTGCTTTGACCGCCCGGGCCGCCGGCCAGCCCATTAATTTTAAAACTTCTGTCCCCATTTTTAAAGAGCTTTCGAAAAGTTCGCGCTCAATCACACCCACGTTCCGATCTATCAAGGAATAATAATGTTGAACATTTCTTGCCCGGGCAACAATTTTCAAATGAGGAAAGTGTTTTTGGGCCAGATCCACTAACTTTAAATTACTTTCGACGTCATCGATGGCAACGACTAAAACTTTGGCCTTCGCTGCGCCCGCTGATTCAATCAGATCCAGGCGCGTGGCATCTCCGTAATAAATTTTAAAACCAAATTTTCGAAGAAGCTCGATCTGATCCGGTTCAAAATCTAATACTGTTGCACGGATTCCATTGGCGTACAAAAGTCGCCCAATAATTTGACCAAAACGCCCAAATCCAGCAATGATCACTGGGTTCTCTTCGTTGACAATCTTGTCTTGCTCAAGACCCGATCGGCCTTCTAAATAGGGCTGCAACAAACGATCGTACAAGCCATTCAAAAGTGGGCTGGTCAGCATTGATAAAGCAACGACGGCCATCCAAATTCCACCTTGTTCATGACTGATCACTGCGGTTGCCTGCGCTAATCCAAAAAGAACAAAAGCAAACTCTCCACCTTGCGATATCACCAACGAAAAAAATAATCGTTGGGCTTTAGGCAAAGAAAAAACTTGTGCCAAAAATAAATGGACAAATATCTTTATGGAAATAAAACCCACTAACCAAATTGCAATAAGACCGGGTTGATCAAATATACTTTGAAAATTAATCCCCATCCCAACAGACATAAAAAATAAGCCCAGCAGTAAACCCTTGAAAGGTTCGATATCAGTTTCAAGAGCTTTTCGATATTCACTATCAGCCAAAAGAACGCCAGCAATAAATGCTCCCAAACCCATCGAAATTTCTAAAGTGGCCATCAGCCAAGCCATCGACAAAATCAAAAGCAAGGCTAAGGCCGTAAAAATTTCGCGCAAATGCGAGGACGCAACTATTTTTAAAACAGGTCTGATCAGAATTCGGCCCAAAAATATAACGACTAAAATAATGCCCATGACTTTCAAAAATCCAACAACAGCAGAACCTTGCTCGGGCGATGGCACAACGGCCGCCAGCAATGGCAACAATGCCATCATTGGAATCACGGCCATATCTTGAAAAAGAAGAATTGAAAAAGCCGATTGACCACTGGTTGTATTGATTAAATTTCTTTCCTGCAAAGCTTGCAGACCAATGGCCGTCGAAGAAAGTGAAAATCCCATACCCGCTAGACATGCCAAGGGCCACGACAATCCTAAAATTTTCGCAAAAATAGCAATCAGAACAGAATTTAATATAACTTGGGCTCCCCCCATCCCAAAAATGGGAAGCCGCAGTCCCCATAATTTTTTAGGCTCAAGTTCAAGTCCGATTAAAAATAAAAACATGACAACGCCGAATTCAGAAAATTTCACAATATCGTCGACATTGATGATGACTTTTAAAACCCAAGGGCCTAAAACAACGCCCGCCGTCAGATACCCAAGAATCGATCCCAATCCAATCTTCTTAAAAAAAGGAACAAAAATGACGGCGGAAAACAGTAAGACGACAGCGATGGCTAAAAATCCATGGGAGGTCATTTTGAAATCTCCAGCAAAATATTTTTTATTTTATCAGCGTGAGTTTTTATGTCAGCATCAGAGGCCTGATTAACGCCATGAAAAACTAATGGTTTTTTCCAAACCATCTTACACAGCTGGGCCGTTTGAAGATAGGCCGGAAGAAATTGTTCAAAACTATAGTTATTGTAACCTTGAGGGCTATAACTTTCGAAAGGCCCGCCGGCCGTGATCGAAACAAAAAAATCCTTGCCCTTAAGCTTTTCACCGCTGGTGCCATAAGCAAAGCCAATTTCAAAAACCTCATCAAACCAAAGCTTTAGCAAGGGCGGCATATTATACCAGTAGAAAGGGTGTTGAAAAAAAATAATGTCGTGTTCAAGTAAAAGTTTTTGCTCTTGCCGAACATCAATATGAAAATAAGGGTATTTTTCATAAAGATCGTTGATTGTGATTTCAGGGATGCTTTTCAGAGTTTCTAAAATTTGCCGATTGGCGCGCGATTTGTGCATGGCTGGATGGGCAAAGACCACGAGGATTTTCTTAATCACTAATTCCCCTTTTGCAGCCCAAGGTCGAGCTTTGATTAGGCTTGAAATAAAGAGCGTCCTATCTAGACCTACTGACAGAAACCGCCCGAGTCCAGAGTTTTTTCTATTTTGCCCTGATAGACTTATTGGAGATGCTAAAAATCCTTCCAAAAAAATATCTATTTTTATTAGCCCTAACTTTGTTGGGTTTCCTCTTTGGCTGCGCCAGTGGTTTTTTACGAATGCCGGCCTCTGTGACCTTAAATTACGATAATGAACACGTCCGCTTGCTGACGGCTGCAGCTCAGGAAGGAATTCTTTTTCAATTTGATGATGAGTTTTTAAAAGATGTTCCCAGCGCGCAAATTTCTGAAATCTGTAACTACTCACAAGTTGAAGAGTGGGGCTCGCAGTTTTATTCGATCTTAAGAATGTTCGACCGCGATCCAGAATTTTTTAAGAAAATTCACATTATCCAGTTTAAACGCGGCGACAAACCGGCCGCAGATATTACAAGGGAGCTGGACGGCACATCCTATTTAATCCTGACCTATCAGAAAATTCAGAAGCGCGAAAATATATCTGATGAATGGCGGCGCAAATGTGATGGGTTTTCTGCATCGCGGGACCAAGTCATCTTAACAAAAATGGATTGGCCTTCCAGTGACGAAATTCAGAAGGCCCTCCAAAAACTGCCTTCTAAGTCAGAGATTCCTCGCTTTACGTTTGATCGCTCTTTTCTTGTGTTTCTGGCTCAAAGGAAAACAGTTCTTCGTATTCCACCGTCCCTGACTGCTGAAAAATCATTCCCAACCATGGCGCCCGTCTTACCACAGATCCTGAACCAATTAGCTCAGCAGTCACGGGCCGCTCGATATAAATATTTGGATTACTACCTCCAAGAGATCGATCAAAAAAGTCGCCTGGGCAGCCAAATTAAGTTCTTTTCCATCCTTCAAGATCAGCGTCTTGACCGCGGGCTTTCGCTTGATAGCGTTAGTCGATCGGTGGTTTCGTCGATCGCTCAGCCATTGACTTCAACTTTTTTATTTATCTCTTATAGGTCCCGTGGCGGAGAATATGAATATTCAAGCTTACAAGATTTGGATCAATGCTTAAAAACTTTCAATCCCGTCAGCTCAGAAATTTCATATAAATCCGAAAGATTTCTGCATCCTGGCTTTAGCTGCGGACAAAAATAAAATCTAGATTGTTTTAGCAGAATACCTTGAGACAACAATTCCTAGCAGCAATGAAGAACTGGCGATTGTGGCCCCCATCGAAGACGCATAAGTCCCCCATAATTCATGACCGCTCAAACGCCAAAAGACTTCCGTGCACATCACCAGAAGTCCCACCATAAAAGATCCCACAAGCCACAGATCAAGTCGCTTGACCGGACGGAGTAACGTCTTATCGCCAGTGCTCCATTTTTTATACTGTGTCAGAAGCAACAAACCAGGAATGGCCAAAGCCGCCGAGAAAATAAAATAATTAATCCAGCCAAAGTTTTCTACAATGCGTCCCGACTGCGAAGTAAAGATAACTCTGGTGATCGCAGCCATACTGGACATGAGGGCAAACTGAGTTCCCGTGAATTGCAAACTACAAACACTCATGATGAAGCCCTGAATGGCTGCGACGCCCAGGCCAATCATAAAATTTTCAGTGCCGATGACCAGGGCCATGGCCAAATAATTTTGTCCAATGACCGCTAAGAGGATAAAACTTAACATTCCTAGGGATTGTAAAACACCAAAGATCCAAAGGGACTTTAACATCCCTAGGCGGGTCATCAAAGCGCCGCCTGTCAATGTTCCAAGAATGGTTGCAACTAAGCCCACCACCTTCGAAACAGCGCCAATATCAGTTTTTGAAAAATGAAGATCCATTAAAAAACGTGTCGATAAGGCTGAACCCATCATCGTGCCCAGTTTATAAATCATAATAAAAACTAGAATTTCCCAGGCGCCTTGACGACCAAAAAAATCTAAAAATGGTTCAACAACTCGTTGGCGAAAACGCAAGATCGGCCGAGGCGCAATAATGGGTTCTGGCGAATAATAAACGGCGACTAAACCTAAACACTGAACTGCGGCCATTGCGAGATAAATTTCCCGCCATGGAAGATGATCTGCCATACTGAGGGCGACTGCTCCCGAGATCAACATGGCAATGCGATAGCCCATATTATACATGCCCGCACCGGCTCCAAATTCATTTTTATCTAAAATTTCAGTTCGCAAAGCATCGACAACAATATCTTGGCTGGCGCTAAAAAAAGAAATCAAAAAAGCCCCGAACGCCAGTAAGCCTAACGACGCTTTTGGGTCTAAAAAGGCCATAAATATTTCACTGGCAATCAGGGCTGTCAGGATAATAAAAGCCCAACCCCGGCGGCGGCCCATAATGCGTAAATTAATATTATCTAAAAAAGGCGACCACAAAAACTTGATCGTATAAGGAAATCCGACCAGCGAAAATATTCCGACAGTTGTGATATCGATTTTACTGTCTGTCAGCCAGGCTTGAAGGGTGCCCCCGGTTAACGCCAAAGGTAAACCAGATGAAAAACCAAGAACCGTGATCCAGAACATTTTTTTATTTTTAAAGACTCTGAAAATCGAGCTCATGGGATCTCCAAAAATTGTTCAGAATCACTTATTCGTAGATGAATTTTTTTCTCATTTTCCATAGCAGATGGCTGATAAAAGGTCTTCTGGTTTCACCCGTTGTGACCATCAGAAGTTTTGTAATCTTTAGATTATCAGAATCGGTGTAAAGAATAATCATCATTTCCTGAATAAAATTTGTATTCAATGTGACGTAGTTATCCGTTCCAACCGCAAGCTTAACACCCTTTTTTTCCCACCAACTGAAGGGATGATCTTTATAATCTTCAAAACGTCCAGTCAGTTTGTTATTGGAGGATGGCAGGGACACTAAGTTAACATCTTTTTGAATCAGGCGATTCAAAACGTCATGCTGGTACTGTTCGACTTCACGAGCTGTGTGAAACTTTGCTTTGATCAAATTTGTGTTCTCTTCATCGTTTAATTTTTCACCAGCCAGAAGCTTTTCCAAAACAGGCCTATAAGCGCCCCAATCAAGCTCTAGCATTTCGCGATGCTCGGGGTCTTTAAGAGTGATCGCCTGACCTGCGAAGTTTTTCTTGATGATCTCTTGATAAAGGCGATGAAAATAGAAGTTGGGATTAATTCCCAAACTAACACCATGTTCAAGTGTGTCGATATGCCAAATATTCATGGCGTTATCAACAGCTTGGATTCCCTTTTTTAAGGTGTGAAAAGTTTCGCCATGATGGGACCTTATTTGAAATCCGCGATACTGCAATTTTCTAAATCCGGACTGCAGTTCATTAAAATGCTCTTTACGATAAAGCTCCCGCTCATCTCCGACTGTATCGACGTCGGTCAAATGCGGCACTAAGTAAGGATATTTATCTAACAAAGTCACAAGCTCACTGACCTGATACATAAAATGGTCTTTGCGAGTTTTAAATTTATCTGAATCAAAAAAGTTCGCTTCTTTTCTAAAGGAGGGCGATAGCGTAAAATTAAAATCAGGATGCTTGTCCTGGAATTTTTTAAAGCCGTCATAAAGCCCCAGCAAAACATCTTCAGCATTCACTTCTTCGACACCAGGAATTTGTTCGGAAGAACTGGATGTCGACCGATTTAATGAAAACTTTAAACGAATGCGACCCACATTGTACTTATGATAAAGCTCTTCAGCCATATGGTAAGTGGCTGCTTCATGAGCTTCCCGAGAAATAAAAATTAATTTGGGCAGATACAAAATCTTTAAATACTGACTGAAGCCTTCAGATTCTTTAAGGCTGATCAGATTGGCAACATCGGCCACTGATTTGATGGGAATTGATTTTTCACCGTACACTTCTTTGATTTTTTTCTCGTAAATTGCTTTATGAGGACCCTCTAGAAGTTTTTTAAGTCGCGGATAAATAAATTCAGCGGTGATCGCGCCCGTCAGATGGATGTGCTCTTCTTTATATTTTAAAGGGAAGTTTTTAAAGAACTCAAACAGCGCTTTTGAAAAATCATGATCCAGAAGGGCGCCAATATTGATTTTATTCACTTTAAAAAGATCCACCAGCTCTAGGAACTCTTTTACTTTGGCGTGGGATTCTTTGTCGTTTTGAATCAAATCAGAATCCAGCATTAATTCCAAAGTATCTTGAAGGCTGATGCCGTTTGTTTCACTGATAATGGAGGCTAGACTTTTAACCAGGTATTTTTGTTTTGACATAGTTTTGATAAGGAAAAGTCTAGCGGCTAAAGAGGGGCTTGTACATGACTTTATGGGGTCCGATACCTGCAATGTCAAAGACAGGTCCAGAATTTTGAAAACCTAATTTTTGATAAAAGCCAAAGGCGCTGATGCGCGCGTTAAACCACAAAAAATCGCAATGCATTTGCTTTAAAAGAATAACTCCGCTTTGCAACACCAACGCCCCAAAGCCTTGGCCTCTGTATTTGTCATCCGTTGCCATCCCCCTTAATCGATAAGGAAAGCCGGCAGAAAAATCAGGGTGTGGTTGCATCATAAAGGTCGCAACACTGACCAGATGATCGAAATGAAAGATCCCCAGATGAAACGTCGCAGGAAACCGATCCTCTGGAAGCAAACATTCTGAAAATTTTAAATGCGGCTTTAGAATTCGATGTCTTAAGGGCAAAAGTTCTTCGACTTGGATTTTTTTGACGACCGTAGAAAGAGTCATCCTGCTTTGAATCGCAAATACTGCTGCCAGGCGGAAGGAACTTGCTCTGGTTTTATCTCTAGCTCTAGGGTCGGAAGCCACGTTGGAATTCGGGGCTCACGCAGAAGCGGCATATTGGCCTCAACGGGTGTGCGCGCTGCTTTTCGTTGATTGCAATGACGGCAAGCCGACACGACATTGTACCAAGATTTTTGTCCCTGCTTGGAGGCCGGCACAACATGATCTAAAGTTAATAACTTTCCATGCAGCTTAGTTCCACAATATTGGCAGGTAAAATTATCTCGAATATAAACATTTTCCCGGCAAAACCGAACTGCTCCGCTTAATCTTGGACGAACGTAGGATTTTAATCTAAGAACACTGGGGAGCTGAAAAGAGGCCGACACAGACCTTGCGAAGCCCGAGTGATACTCGAGGATCTCCACTTTGCCCTGGAACCATAAAATGAGGGCTTTCTGCCAACTTACCACCCGCATGGGTTCGTAACTTGAGTTAAGTAATAAAGACCTCATGGAGGTCAGGCTCTGCATTGATAATCCCCCTAACAGTGGCCTATTATCATTATAAGTCGATTGTCCTCGCTTTTTCAAGTCTGGCTTCATTCTCACTGTTCCACTTTGGGATTTTAACTTTTTATGCGAAATCGCAACTACTCAAAGGCAATGGGTTGCTTTAGATTTAAAGTCACATGAAAACACTTTTCTTCGCCTTGTTGCTTTTATCAAACGCCCTCAGTGCGCAAACCCCAGATCATTTAAAAAAACTAGTGATTATCGGGGACTCATTGACTGAGGGCTACGGGGTTTCTAAAAATTCTGCCTTTCCCCAGTTGATAGAAAAAAAATTAAATGAAAAATCGCAAACTTGGCAGGTGGTGAATTCGGGGGTCAGCGGATCAACAACAGCCTCAGCCCTTAGTCGAGTTCGATGGGTGCTGAAAAATAAACCCGATCTTCTTCTGATTATTTTAGGCGCCAACGATGGCTTGCGAGGACTTAAAACCGAACAGAGTGAAAAAAACCTGGCCGAAGCCATCGAGCTGGCTCAAAAATCAAAGGTTAAAGTGATTTTGGGTGGGCTTTACATGCCACCTAATTACGGCAAAGAATACACTCAGCAATTTAAAATTATGTATTCGCATTTAGCAAAAAAATATAAGGTCTATCTTGTTCCTTTTATTTTGGAAAAAGTCGCCGGCGACCCTCAATTAAATCAAGCTGACGGTCTTCATCCCAATGAAGAGGGTCATAAAATAATTGCTGATACCATTTACAATTCTATCAAGGACCAGCTATGAGCTTAGAGCTAAAAAATATTCAAAAGTCTTTCCGGCAGGGTGATTTAAAGGTCGATGTGTTAAAAAATCTTTCAGCCACGATCTTTCCTGGCGAAGTGGTCGCCGTCGTCGGACAAAGTGGCAGCGGCAAGTCGACATTACTTTCAATTTTAGCTGGCCTTGAAAAATCAGATGCCGGTGAAATTTTGGTCGATCAAAAAAATATCTCTGGTTTAACAGAAAAAGAAATGACCTCTTTTCGCGCCCAATCCATTAGCATTGTCTTTCAGCAATATCATTTGGTTTCACATTTATCGGCCCTTGAGAATGTCATGCTTCCTTTGGAAATTCTAAAACGGGAAGAGGCTAAAAATAAAGCCCAGACTATTTTATCAGAGATGGGATTGTCTCATCGGCTTGACCACCGCCCTTCTGAAATGAGTGGCGGCGAGTGTCAACGAGTCGCTATTGCCAGAGCCCTTGTTGTTGCACCAAAGATTCTTTTAGCTGATGAGCCCAGTGGAAATTTAGATGTTGAAACCGGTCAAAAGGTGATGGAAAAGTTTTTTGAAATCATCCAGAAGCATAAAATTACAACTCTTCTTGTCACACACAGCGAAAGCTTAGCGCAAAGATGTGGACGAATTCTGCACCTTGAAAAGGGCCAATTTGTCGAGAAACCACATGCTCTTTAGATGGGCCTGCCGTGAAATCCTTCATAATTGGAAAACCAGTTTAGTTTTTATTTTAAATCTAAGTCTTGGCTTAACTGGCTTTGTCACCCTTGATGCTTTTAACACAACCCTTAAAGCCTCATTAAATGAAAATGCAAAAAAAATGCTTTCGGCAGACATTGGAATTTCGGCTCGACGCACGATCACGGACCTTGAACTAAATAAAACCAGATCCATTGTTGGCGAGCCCTTAAGAGAATCTGAAATGTTCGAATTTTTTGCCATGATCAGTTCAGGCAAGGATTCGCGGCTGGTAATGGTCAAAGCCGTTGATGATCATTATCCTTTTTACGGAGACTTAACTTTGGAAAGTGGCGCTGTAATTCGCGCTGGAAACACCAAAAAAATAATTGGTAAAAAATTAGTTTGGGCTTTTCCGGAATTAAAATACCAACTAGATTTAAAGCCCGGCAGCCAAGTCCAGCTGGGACAAGCCACCTTAACCATCGATGATTTTGTCACAAAAGATTCCACTCAAATGTTTAGGTCGTCAGCGATTGCGCCAAAAATCTATATTTCACGCGAATGGCTTAAAGAAACAGGTCTGATTCAGTTTGGCAGTACTTTTACGCAAACCTATCTTTACCAACTTCCCAATGACACTTTGACAGAAATTAAAAAGCAATCTCTTTTGACTGAACTAAAAGATCCCGCCATCGATATTGAAACACCAAAAACAACCGGTGAAGATTCAGGCAAGCAGCTGCAATATCTTTCAGATTATTTGGGCTTAGTGGCTTTAATTGCTATTTTTCTTTCAAGCTTAGGGGCTGCCTATGTTTATCGATTATTTTTAACCCGAAGGCTTAAGGAAATTGCGATTTATCGCACGCTGGGCCTGCAAAGTTCAGAAGCCGTTATTGTCTATGTGATTCAAGCTGCCATTCTGGGCGTCCTATCATTAATTCCCACCATGTTGGCCGCAAGATTATTTTTACCTCTGTTGACCTATTTGATGAATAAATTAGTGCCGTTTAATTTGATTCCCCAAATCATGCAAGAGTCCTTTATTTTTGCTATGGTTTACGGTGTTTTTATCAGTTTCTTAATTACCCTGCCATTTATTCTTCGGATTCAGAGACTAAAGACTTCGAAGTTATTTAATGAAGAAAAGTTTACCGAAAATCTGTCGCTTCGAAGTCCCTGGCCTTTCCTGCCGGCCGTCATCGCGATGTGGGCTTTATCTATCTTGCAAGCTCATTCGCTGAAGACCGGAAGTATTTTCTTTCTGATGCTACTAGCTGTGTTGATTTTATTTTTCGCAATTGGTTGGTTTTTATTTGGCTTGTTGAATAAAAATACAATAACAAATTGGATTTATCGTTATGGACTAAAAAGTATTGCACGGCTGCGCTCGACCAGCGTCGCGGCCTTTAT
>JAYWEU010000035.1:0-6689 GCA_043779385.1 Pseudobdellovibrionaceae bacterium | reverse complement strand
ATCATCCTTTTGTCAATTTTGTCGAAGAGTATCCTGGCTTTAATAAGTTATTGAGCGAAAAAATGCATGATTTGAAAGTGCAAGCTCATGCCATTTTTGAATCTTCAAACGTGGGAACTTTAAAGCGAGTGATCGAGACCGGGCTAGGATGGGGTTTCTTGCCCGCCCATTCCATACGTAAACAAGTGCGATCTGGAAGAATGGTGCGAGTCCATTTAAATGATTTTCAGTATGAGGTGAACATGATGTTCTATTTTAAGAAAGCCTCGCCGATTCGACCCTTGATTGAAACTTTTTATCAGGCCATTGCCCAGCAGGACAAGGCCTAAAGACCTCTTTAAGATTATTTTCCAATCCCAAGATGATCCAGCCAAGAAGAAAGTTTCTCTTGGTTTTGAGCATCCACACCCATAAATGAGAAGCGGTATTGGCCACTCTGGTTTTTAATGGGCTGACATCTAAACACGATACTGTCTTTACCGGTCGGGGCAGTAATAAAAATATCGACGCTGCCTTTCAGCAAATCATCAGGAATCGAATGCTCTAGTAAAACTCCACCCAAGGAAATATCTCGGGTGTAAGTAATAAAGGCGCGCTCGCGATTTGTGATGATCGTTCTTAATCGCCCCTTAATCCGGGGATGTTCGCGCTCATTGCGGGATTTTTCGGCCGGCGTCGGCGTCTTTAAGCTTTCGCTGGCTTTTGGCGCCGCTGCAGGTTTGTTCTTTGAAGGTTCTTTAACTGGCTTTGCCTCTTCCGCATAATCGACAATAAAAAAATCATCATCGTCTTTTTTATCCGCAAGGCTTGACTTCATTGCTGGTGGAATTGGCGGTGGTTGTGGCAAAGGGGGCGGAACTTGGGCCTGGGCTAACAGGTCTTTGACCTCGGGAACGTCGGCGGCGGAAAGCCATTCCTTCATGCCGGGCTTCCAAACCAGCCAGTTTGATAAATTAGTATCCTCCAACAGCTTTTTTTTGAATTCCTCAGTCGTGAGGTTTTGATGCTGGACCTTCGTAGGATTGTGAAACGCGAAAAATAGGTTCATTCCTTATTCTTGATGAGACTAAAAAAAAATTCAATACATTTCACTGACTTAAGTCTGGTGAATCGTGAATTAAAGTTTCCTCTGCATTTAAAAACTTGTCAGAATGTCCGCATAGGGACCAACCACATGAACAAAAATTTATTTTCTATTAAAATTGTGTTTGTCATATTAAGTATTTGGACGACTTCGCTGACTGCAAAAGCCGAAGCTCCACCGGCCTCGACGGAAATTGAAGTCGATCCGGCGACCTCTGTTCCGAAGCGAAGCGGCTTGGATCACTCATTAAAGCCTGGAAACTCGGATGAAATCAGTAGTTTGTTTGATAATGTTGTCGCCGTGCAAAGAAAAGCCAAAGTAAAATCAGGAAAGTTTTTATTCAATCCCTACTTTTCCTACGATTTTTCGGATGCCCCCCTGACAATGTACGGCATAGATCTGAATTTTGGTTATGCCATCGGCGAATTTTGGGAAGTTTATCTTAACTATACGCCTTATTATGTAAATCAAGAGCGAGCCATCGCCGCAAAAGTCAGAGACTTAGGTCCTTTGCAAAGCACGGGAAAGACCGCTGAGGTGACGCTTGAAAAAGTCACGGCCTCTTATGGTGTTGAGGTGAACTGGGTTCCAATTTATGGCAAGGACTCTTGGGGTCCCTACGGAATCATTCGAAGTGATACCTATCTTAATATGGGCATCAGTTTAGTAAAGCAGGATACGGGTAATGGCCTTAAATATAAAATGGCGATTGGAAAGACATTTTTTCTCGGGGATTACTTCAACCTGAGATTTAATGCCGGAGCTGCCTATGTTGAGCGCCGAGCATTAAGCGTCATCACGGGTACAACAATAGGACTTCTTGAAGCGGGCGTCGTTTATTACTTTTAAAGGAATTAACTTTTAAATTTTTTTTATCAATTTAATAAGGCCAACGGGGGAATCAAAATGGATCTAATGTCGAAGTTTTTATCTGAGGGTGGTTTTACATCCTATTTTATTTTAGCAGCGGGCCTTAGCCTTTTATTTTTGGCGTGGGATCGACTTTCGTTTTTGTATTTTAAAATTAAACCCGCTTCCGAGGCCAGCATCAACTCTATGGGGCAACATGTTTTAAAGGGTGATTACACAACTGCTTTACAAATGTGCAATACGTCCCCCAATGTTCCTGAGATGGAAGTGGTCAAAGCAGGATTGCTGGCCGTTGAAAGCGGCCGGGAAGCCATGAAATCTTCTTTGGGCGCAGCCGTTGTTGATATCTCACGACGATGTGAGCGACGCATGCAAATTATCTCCCTGATTGCCAGTGTCGCTACTTTATTGGGACTTCTAGGAACTATCTCAGGGTTGATTAAAACTTTCGCGGCTATTGCCGGAGAAGACCCCTCAAAAAAGGCGGAGCTTTTGGGTCGTGGTATCGCTGAAGCCATGACGGCCACAGCGGCCGGCCTGGTGGTCGGTATCACAGCGATGGTGGTCTACACCCTTTGTGTTTCTAAAATTGATGATATTATCGGACAAGCTAAAAAAATTGGCTTCAATTTCATCACTTTAATTGAACAGTCTGAAAGAGAAAAATAATGTTTGAGGATTTTGATTCCGTCTCTCATAAGGCTCATATCCCTGAGCCTGAACTGGTTCCGATTCTGGATGCTTTGACATCAGTGATATTCTTTTTGCTTTTGTCGACAACATTCATTGAGTTGACAAAGATCACAGTTCCCCCCTCGCAAACAAGTGTTGTGACGGACCCTCAAAGCCCACCGCCCACGACCCCTAAGCTTTATATTAAAGTGGATGGTGAAAAAACATTGGAAATGAAATTGAAATGGGCAGGAAAAAACCCTGATCAGATCAAAAAGACAGTGGTCAGGGTTCCGAATAATATGCGCTCGCGAGAAGTTGAATCCATCGCTCATGAAATTGTTAAAGAATTCAAAGTGAAATTTCCAGAAGAAAAATCAATTCAGATGATCTTTTCTGATTCAGCGACTTACCAAGAGCTGATTTCAGTGATGGATGGTGTCCGTGTCGAAATTCAAGACATAGTTCTTCTGTCTCCGGAAGATATGAAGGTGGGCGAATGAGCTTCGAATTCAGTGAAGTGAAAAGAAAACGTCCTGTGACGCTGCAGTTGACTACGATGATCGATGTTTTTACGTTGATCATTATCTTTTTGATGATGTCGACGGTCTTGGGTGGCGTCGCTATTGTCATTCCAAAAGATATGAAAACCGCAAAGAGCGTCAGTAAAGAGGCCATGGAAACGGCTCCGCAGGTTGTCATTACCAACGATAAAGTATTAATTCCGACCTTGAAGACAGAGTACCCACTCAGTTTCTTTTTTAATCAAAACCCAAATGAGTTGGCGCAGCTGAAGGCTCTTGTGGGGGATTACATCAAGAACGCGGCCAATGAAAGCAAAAATTCAGTTGTGAATATCAATGTGGTTGCGGATGCATCGACCCCTTATAAAACTGTTTTTAACGTTGTGAAAGTACTTCGAATGAGCGGCTTTCAATCGATCTTATTTATTGCTGAAGGTGATACAAATAAAGGGGAGCCTTCTAAATGAAAAAATGGCTTCTTATCATCTTTCTCTTTTGCATAACGGCTGAAGCAAACTTGGTGTCGCAGTTACGAGACCTCGAAGCCGCCGGTGATGATATGGGCATGCGGGTTCTGATCCGCAAAAATTTTAAGAAAAAATTAAATATTTCTGAATGGTCTCAGATCAGAGGAATTTTAAGCCGCAGACCCAATGTGGGTTTTGACGTCGTTAGAGCCTGGGACAATCAATTAACCCTCAAGGGAACATCTTTAGAAAAAGATGCCCTTAAAGTTTATAAAGCTTTAGAGCGAGCCGACACCCTAGCTTTGAACGAACAGTTCGAAGAGGCCTTTACTGTTTATCAGCAAGTCGCTGCCTACATTAAAAAATCTAATGGCGGGCGTATCACGCGCTCGCTCAATCAATTGTATCTGAACGTTTTGCACCAAATGGGGCGCACGTTGTACGCTACCAAGCGATTTAATGATGCCTTAGAAGTTTATTCGTGGATTCCGCCCGTTTATGCTCAAACTAGGCAAATCATGTTCGAAAAAATGTGGGCGGCTTTTCGGGGTGGAAAGTATGATATCGCATTGGGAGCGATTGCATCCCAGCAGTCGGAATTCTTTTCCCGCTATTTAGATCCTGAAAGCTATTTGATAAAAATTTATATTTTAAAGCGTCTCTGTCGTGAAAAGGAATTGAAAGCCACCGTCGATGCCATCCGATTCTATATGAAAGAGCTGAAGACGGGAACATTCACATATATTGATTGGGCCCGCGGAGATTTGACTCGAATGTCCTTAGCGAAGCTTTTAACTGATGACGAAAAAAATATTAGCAAAGTTCGTATCGATCTAGTTAATTTCAGCGAGCGAACCGAAGAGAAAAAGAAAATTCAAGCTTATCTTCAGAAGAAATTCCTAGAAGAAAAAACTCGTATCGAGCTTCAGCTTGAAAAGGTTTTAGGATATTCCGCCATTGCGGTCACCCAAGAGCAGAAACTTTTAAGCCAAGTGAAGAGTCTTCCGGAATCTTCGGTTTTAGAAGCGCAAGGATATGAGCTTTGGCCCGCAAGCACAGGGGAAGAGTGGACCGATGAGATCGGCAGCCACGTGTTTATCGGAGAGTCGCAATGTCATTAAAAGCCTTAATGGCCGTCTCTATGCTACTACCACTGCTGATCTTGGCAGTGCCCATTTCGGCTTTTGCAAAGCCGTTTGATGCTGGTGGATTATCGGTTGAAAAGAAGCCTGTTGCTGAAAAACCTGTCGAAACTTTAACAGAAGCTCAAAAGATTCGTAAGGCCGACGTTTCAAAAAGAGTTGTTCCCGTTTTAGATCAAGCCGGAGATTTGCGAAAAATTGACACGCAGATCAAAGCCATTAACCTAATTATTAAAACGGAAAGCGATAAACAAAAAAAAATTGATTTATTTATTCGGCGCAGCCAGTTGTATATCTCGGCGGCCAGAACCTTGGGTCTGAAGAGGACTAAAAAAGCTGACTTGGGTGGCGATGAACAAAAGTATCTAGCGTCGGCCAAGAAAACCTTAGAAGATTTGCAAAAATTCAGCAAAGAAAAGCCGAAGCGTTTAGGCAGCATTTATTACCTGCTTGGTATGATTGAATATGAGTACGAACATTATGATAAAGTTCGGGATTATTTCATTCTGTCGATCAAGCTAGACTCTAAGAATCCCTTGGCGACAACAATGGCCCTCATGGTAGGGGAACTTGATTACGATCACGATCGATACGCGGAAGCCATTAAAAGTTATCAGTGGTTGTACAGGGTCATGAATCCGCATGAAAAAGCATTAGCAGATTATAAAACTGGCTGGTGCTATATCGGTTTAAATGATTTCGAAAATGCAAAAAAATATCTTATCCGAGTTGTTAAAGTTAATGGCGAGGCTTCCTTCGTCGAGGACTCTTTAAGAGATCTGGCCTTTTTAGTCGGACAAAAAGACGACGAAATGCAAACCATTAGATTCGGCGTCGAAAACTTTTCAGATCTTGGTTACCGAGCAAAATTTTACTTTCATTCTTTATCGTATTATCTGCAAAGAGATAAAAAGAAAAGTCGACAGCCTTTATTTGTAGAGCTATTAGCCGTTGAAAAAGACCCTCTTCAGCGTGCTCGAATCTTAGCCTTAAAAGTCAGCTACGAAAGAAGAGAGTATCCAACAGTTGAAGCTTATAAAGCGATCGCTGAAATGGACAATCAGATCAAAACCATGGATGCGCCTTTGAAAGAAAAATTTTTCTTTCAAGAGGGACCTAACTTAGAAGATAACTCTGAAGCGATTATAAAGAATTTTGTCGATGCTTATACGGGTCGGTTAAATATGCCTGAAAAGCTGACCAAAGATTATATCGTGACCGCCTTAAAGAAACTGATTGAAATTCATTTAAGGCTGTTTCCGAATTCAAGTAAGCAAGATCAGATTTACAGTTTATGGATGGATGCCTGCTATGACACTAAAGATATTTCCTGTTTGCAGCAGCTGAATCCTATTTTTAAAGCGAAGAGTGAGAAAATCAAAGCCTTTGAGGGTTTGCATACAATTCTAGAAATTAAAGTCCTGACCCTTGTGGATAAAAATTATGAAAAAGATCCTGAACTGCACGAAGTTGAGCTTTTAAGATTGATTCAGGAATTCGTGAAAGAGCATCCTGACCATCCAGAAAATATAAAACTGATCCGAAAATCAACAGCCCTCATGCTAAAGAAAGAGCTTTTCAAAGAAGCTCTGCCACAACTTGAAATGCTACAAAGAATTGAACCTACTGACGACAATCTTCACAAGCTTTTATTCAGCCGATTTAAATTGGGCATGTACAACGAGGTTGTGAATCATCCCGGCGTAGAAAAATCTAAAAACAAACAAGTTTTGGATGTTTATCGGGAAGCTAGTTTGATTTTAGCTCAAAAAAGTTTAGAGGGAAATAATTTCGACAATTATGAAAAAAATCTGAAGATGTTTCTAGCCTCAAATCCCGATCAGCAGAAAGCCATCTTGGCTTATACTGATTATTTTGATCGACTGATCAAAGCTCAAAAGTACGATAGCTTTATGAAAGAATGGCGCGC
>JAYWEU010000034.1:0-6694 GCA_043779385.1 Pseudobdellovibrionaceae bacterium | reverse complement strand
AGGGGTTTATGCTTTTGTCATGACCGCCACTCATCAACATTCGCACGACCACAGCCATGGACATCATGATCATGGTCCCATTAATTTTGATAAAGCTTTTACGATCGGAATTATTTTAAATATTTCTTTCGTAATCATTGAAGCAAGCTATGGAGTTGCCGCTAATTCCTTAGCCCTTTTGGCTGATGCTGGTCATAATCTGAGTGATGTTCTAGGTTTGGTCGTCGCTTGGATAGCAACCATTCTGGTTCGAAGAAAACCTTCACAGAACTTTACTTTTGGCCTGCGAAGCAGCTCCATTTTGGCGGCCCTTTCCAATGCGGTCTTTCTTCTACTTGCCATTGGTGGTGTTGCCTGGGAAGCCATCGGTCGATTTAAATCTCCTCCCCCTGTGGCTGGCGGCACTGTGATTGCCGTGGCTTTCGTTGGGATTTTAATTAACGGTGTTACGGCTTATTTATTTGCCTCAGGTCGAAAAAGTGACCTTAACATTAAGGGTGCCTACATGCATATGTTGGCCGACGCCTTTGTCTCGGCGGGAGTTGTTATCGCAGGAATCTTCATGCTGAACACCGGTTGGAATTGGCTGGATCCTTTGGTCAGTTTGGTTGTCAGTTTTGTGATCTTGCGAGGCACCTGGGGACTTTTAAAAGAATCTATGAAGCTTGCGTTAAATGCCGTCCCCTCAGGAATTAACCCTTCTGACGTGCTTTATTTTTTAAAAGCAAAAAAAGGTGTTGAAAAGGTTCACGATCTTCACATTTGGGGCATGAGTACCACTGAAAATGCACTGACCGCCCACTTGGTCATGCCCGGCGGCCACCCTGGGGATTCTTTTATTCATCACGTTTGCCAGGAATTGAATCACAAATATAATCTCCATCACTCGACCCTACAGATTGAACTGGGAAATGATCCCGATCATCCTTGTGCTCTAGAATCTGATGAAGTTGTTTAACTTACAAAAAGTTGACACCTGAAAAAGAATTTCTTTAAAATGAATCCTTGTTGGCGCCAGCCTTCTCTTTGCAGCCTTTTGACCTGGGATTCTTTTATATTAAGATATGATTTGCTGAATATTTCTTTGCAGAGTAATCCTTGTCGAGGAGGCACAACATGTTGAAAAAAACTTTTTCTGAAAAATTTCTAAAAGTGCCTCATAAAATTAAAATTATTTTTCACTCAGCGGGTCCCGGCGTGATCACGGGGGCCGCCGATGACGATCCTTCGGGCATTGGGACTTACACGATCGCCGGAGCGCAACTTGGAACACGCTTTCTTTGGACGGCCCTTCTGACATGGCCCCTGATGGCCAGCGTGCAGATGGCCTGCGCAAGAATTGGCATGGTCACCGGAGAAGGCCTTGCTTCCGCCTTAGAAAAAAAAATACCAAGGCCTCTTTTGATCTTGGTTTGTTTTGCTTTATTTTTAGCCAATACATTAAATGTTGGAGCTGATTTATCAGCCATGGCCGACAGTGCTGAAATGCTATCCGGAGTTTCTTCTCATATTTTTGTTGTAATTTTTGGTGTTCTGATTTCCATCGCGACCGTTCAATTAAGGTATTACCACATTGCCAAAGTCTTAAAATGGTTAGCCCTGACTTTATTTGCTTATATTGCTGTAGCATTTGTCATTGGCCCCGATTGGAAAGATATTTTTACTGATACCTTCATTCCCCGATGGCCGACAGAATCAGCGGAGTGGGCGACCCTTGTTGCCATCCTTGGAACGACGATCAGTCCCTACTTGTTTTTTTGGCAGGCTTCCCAGGAAGTTGAAGAAGAAAAAGCTTCCGGCAGAAACACCATTGAAAAGCGACAAGGAGCCACCGACAAAGAAATCTTAACGCGAAAATATGATGTCGGAATTGGAACTTTTTTTTCCAATCTTGTGATGTATTTCGTGATCTTATCGGCCGCTTTAACTTTGCATAAAAATGGCATTACAAATATTCAGACTTCTAAAGATGCCGCCGAAGCGCTAGTGCCCATTGCTGGAAAGTTTGCTTCGTTGCTTTACACGGTCGGAATCATTGGTGTGGGCCTTCTAGCGATTCCCACGTTAACTGGATCCGCGGCTTATGCCTTAGCTGAAACTTTTAATTGGGATCAAGGTTTAGATGCAAAACTTGGCAAAGCAAAAGCGTTCTATACGGTTGTCATTTGTTCAGGAGTTTTTGCCATCCTCTTTGATTTTATTGATCTAAGTCCTATGAAGGCTTTGTACTGGTCGGCTGTGCTGAATGGACTTCTTGCGCCATTTTTACTGTTGGGAATTCTGTTTGTTCTTTTTGATAAAAAAATTATGCGACATCAAAGTGGATCGGTTTTGGGTAAAGTGGCTATTTTGATAACCACCGTCTTTATGTTTGGCGCTGCCATCGGTATGTTTGTTGTTTAAACAAACTAGGCAGTCCATCGCCTAACCTGATAACTTCCTTCAACGCTTGCAAAACCGCCAAGCAAAGCTCCCAGCATCCAAAAAAGCGTAAAGCTAAGTACCATTTGTCCTCCAAAAAAATAAAAGGCCGCTAAAGATCCGATGGAAAGAAGACCGACCTGCAATCCTTTAAACTTACGAATGGCATTCAATTCTTCAACACTTAAAATTAAATTTGCCAGCAAATAGGTCGTGGCTACAAAAAAGACGCCACAAAAAACCATACAAACACTATGGCCTGCCGTCTGCATAAACCAATCTGACAAAGAGTGATTCGTATTAAAAGGATTCAGCCCAAACTGATTGCACAGCCCAAGGGACAAAAAACCCACCACGGCGTGAATCCCAGAAATTTTAAAAAACACCTTCCAAGGGTTTGGGAAAAGACGGCCTTTTAAACACTTCAATAAGGCTTCTGGCACCTTCACAGCCTGAGGATCTATTTTAGAAAATTCTTGAAATTCTTGCACTAAAAAGCCTTTATCTTTCGGATTCATTCACTCCGCCCTTTCCAAAAATAACTTTTAAATTCTTTAATGCCCGACTGAATATCTGCCGAACATTTTGTGGCGTTGTGGAAAATGTTTCAGCAATTTCTTCAAAAGTCGCTTCGTCGTAGACCCGCATCGAAACAACTTTTCGTTGAATTTCCGGAAGACCATTTAAATCTAAGCTCGTTTTTTCGGGCTCGACCTGGCTTGCGATTTTTTCAAACTCTTGAGCGTCTGTCAGGTCTTCAAGTGAGCGCTTTTTGACAGAATCTAAAAAAACCGACCGCGTGATAGTAAATAACCAAGGAGCAAATGCTAAGTCCTGATTGTACAGACCTCGGGAGCGATGTAATTTTAAAAAAACATCTTGAGTTAAATCTTGAGCAAGATTTTTAGATCTTGTTTTTTGAATGAGATAGCCAAGGACCTTTCCTGAATAACGCTGATAAAGAATTTCAAACGCCATGGTGTCGTCCTTCACATAGCTTTTCATAAGTTCTTCGTCTGTTAAAGCCATGCACTCCCCTAGTACGATTCCCAAGCTTTTATTGTGACAGCCTCGGAAAAAAAGTCAAAAAATTAAGAATTTCAGTGGGTTGCCTTTTCTTGTCACAAATGGAATGCTGGACTCGTAGTTATGGATATGATCAGTAGATGGACTTTTATGATAGCACTTATGACGATCTCGGGACGGGCGCTGTCGGCGGCGCCGCTGTCTCTGAACGACTTTCTGAATCAAGTCCAAACTGAAAACCCCGACCTTCAAATTGACCAAGCTTTAACCACAGAAGCAGCGGCTCGGGCTGACGGAAGTCGCATCAATCCGCCCATGATCGGCTTGATGCAGATGAAAGATAGCTCCGGAACTAATCGCGGCCTAGAGATCGAGCAACAAATTCCCTTTCCCACAAAAATTAAAAAAGACATCGAGACCAGACAATTAGAATCTGAAGTTCAGAAATCAAACCAAGCTTACCGCCGAGCCTTAATTCTAAATAAGGCACGAATAGCCTACTTTGAGTTTTGGGGAGCCTTTGAAAAACTGAACATCGCCAAGGAAAAAAGGGATTGGCTTAAAATGCACGCCAAGATCAGCCGCAGCGCCACGCGCTCAGACAGCGCCGCCCAAGTGCATCTTCTTGGCATTGAATCCGAGGTCGATTTACTTGAAAATGAAGTGGTCGCTGCTGAGACAAACTTAGGTGAAAAACGTCTTCTTTTAAAAACTTATGCTCCGGAGATGTCTTTAACTGAAATCAAACCGGTCACCCCACCGCTTGAAAAAATTAACTTGGACCCCAAATCAAAAAGTATCGTCATTCAATGGAAAGAAAAGGAAGCTCAGGCGGCCGAGGCTAATAAGAGCCTACAAAAGCAAGCCTACTTGCCTGATATTATTGTTCGATATCGTGGCTACAATGGAAACGAATTGATGGCTCGAAGTGAAGAACTGATGGTTGGAATCACTTTGCCATTTTTGTTTTTCTGGCAGCCCAAATCTGAATCGGCGGAAGCCCTCGGCCGCAGTCAGCGGGCGCAAGCGGAACTTAAAAAAGCGGAAGTAGAAACAGAAGTGAATTTGAAATCTATTTCTTTAAAAATTGAAAATTTAAACCAACAACTAAGTCTTCTTGATTCTAAAATTTTGCCAAGAGCCCACAAGCGCATGGCTTTAGCTGAAAATTTATCGCAAAGAACCATGGAGGGCTTAAACGAGCATCGCACGGTCATGCTCGATTATCTGGAGATGAAATTAAAATCAGTGGACTTGCGCCTAGAGCTAGAAAAGTCCATCTCAGAACTGTTGGTCCTTATCGACCCAGGAGCAAAACAATGATTCGGCAAATTCTTTTAAGTTTAATTTTATTTTCACTCCTTTTTGTCAACATGGCTTGCACTCCGAAAGAAAAAGCGCCTTCAGCCGTCACAGAATCCGCAGAATACTATACATGCCCGATGCATCCTCAGGTGCATGAACATAAAGGCGGACCCTGTCCTATTTGTGGAATGCCCTTAATAAAAGTCAAAGCCGCAGCGCCCGGCCAAGCTGAGGTCAAAAAAAACCTAGGAGGAATTGAAATCTCAGAGCAACAGCAAAAATATTCTCATATCTCTAAATTTAAAATTGAAGCCCAAGATTTTTCTTGGTCTTTACCAGTGGCCGGTCGAATCAGTTCTGCGAGGGAAGTTATTTTTCAAGTTTATGAATCGGACCTTGCTCAATTAAAAGTGGGCACTGAATTTACTGGCGTTGCCTCGTCGGCACCCGAACAAACAATGAAGGGAAGTGTGACTTCCATCGACCGCTTGGTGGATCCCTCAAGCCGCACCGTTCGAGTCACCGGGCGATTGACCGGAGGAAGCTCAATCTCTTTCATCGAAACGGGATTCCAGGGAGAACTTTTAAGCCTCTTTAAAAATCAAATTGTTATTCCCGAAGACGCTGTTCTTCATGCGGGCACCCGGGACCTGGTCTATGTCTTTACAGATGAAAATGTTTTGGAACCAAGAAAAATCCAACTGGGATTAAAATCCAAAGGTCTTTATCAGATCCTTTCAGGCTTAAAAGTGGGAGATCTTATTTCGACGGGCCCTAATTTTCTTCTGGATTCAGAAGCGAAAATTCGGAGCCAGTGATGATTAAAAAAATCATCGATTTTTCGGCCCACAATCGCCTTCTTGTCATAGCCTTAACTTTTGTTTTGATGGGGGTTGGTTTTTATTCGTTAAAAAAAATTCCCTTGGATGCGATTCCTGACCTATCCGACACACAGGTGATTATTTATTCAAAATGGGATCGGTCACCCAGCATTATTGAAAAACAAGTCACCTACCCAATTATTGCATCCCTGCTTGGCGCACCGAAAATAAAAGCTGTTCGAGGTTTTTCTGATTATGGTTATTCATATGTTTACGTGATTTTTGAAGACGGCACTGACCTTTATTGGGCCCGCAGTCGGGTCGTTGAATATTTAAGTCGAATTTCGGCCCAATTACCCAGCGGCGTAAAAACGGAGCTGGGACCTGATGCGACCAGTGTCGGTTGGGTTTATCAGTACGCCCTAATTGATGAATCTAAGAAACTGAATTCGGCCGATTTAAGATCTTTGCAGGACTGGAATCTTCGATACCAATTACAATCCGTTCCGGGTGTTGCTGAAGTGGCTAGCGTCGGAGGCTTCGTTAAGCAGTTCCAGGTCCGTGTTGATCCAAGAAAACTAGTCAGATTACAAGTCACACTTCCCCAAGTGATGGAGGCCGTTCGCGAGGGCAATCAAGAAGGCGGCGGACGTGTTATTGAATTCTCAGGCACTGAGGCCATGGTTCGATCGCAAGGCCTGATCACAAAACCAGAAGACCTTGAAAATGCCGTTGTCACCTATCCCGAAAAAAGTCGGGCACCTATTTTATTAAAGCAAGTCGCCATAGTTTCGATGGGTCCTGAAATGCGCCGAGGAGTGACAGATCTGAACGGCTTGGGTGATACAACAGGTGGAATTATTGTTATGAGGCAAGGCGAAGATGCGCCCACCGTGATTTCAAGAGTGAAAAATAAACTTCAGGAAATTCAAAGGTCTCTTCCAGAAGGAGTCAAAATCCAAACGGTTTACGATCGTTCGGATTTAATTCATCGAGCCATTGAAACATTAAAGGGCACTTTAATCGAAGAACTGATCATCGTAAGTCTTGTGATTCTTATTTTTCTTTGGCATGTCCCTTCAGCCATTGTTCCGATTGTCACCATCCCTGTGGCGGTTCTG
>JAYWEU010000033.1:0-2517 GCA_043779385.1 Pseudobdellovibrionaceae bacterium | reverse complement strand
GGCACAAAGACATCGGCCTGGCCAGAGTACAAAAAGAAATTTAATTTTGGGTACAGCTGTAAGCTTTCTTTGATTTTAGCTAAAGGAATCGGATCCGCATAACCTTTATGGGTTTTCAAAAATTCCATCATCAAGGGATCCCATTTCGAGTTATGGATATCCGCCAATAATCTGCACTCATTAAGGGCCCAAGTTTCTGGATGTTCGCCCTGTTGTCGCAAAATTTCTAAAGGTCGATCACAAAATTTCAGATCAGGCTGATCCGTAGAAAAGTCAGCCCAAGTGATGATCGTTCCCGCCGCATAATTATGGGCAAAAATACCAAAGACATAATCCTGCACCAGTTGATTCAGGCTGTAGGAGTTCAAATGATCGTTCTGATCGAGCAGGCCAGATAAACGTAAATGTAAAGTGCCCCAGCTGGATTTAAAGCCCAAAACTATAATCAAAGAATCCACCACTCGAGAGCCACACACAGAAGTTTCACCACTGACAAAGCACTGGTCGTCGGGAATTTGTGCACGGAGCTTGAAAATTTTAGCTTCGTCTTTGGGGTAGACCTTAATATAATCTTGAAAAACTCTGTGTTGCGATAAGAGCCTTGAAGCCACCCATTGATAATCATCAGACATGATTGACAATCCATGGGCATGGGCCGAAGTCAGACCTTCTGGCGCGACTTGCAAATAGCGCTGCACGATACGACCACCGAAGCTTTGCCCAAATACTTTCCAAGTTTTTCCAGCGGGTAAAAGTTTTTTCCGTAAAGCTTCCGAGTCCAAAACAATCGCTCGGCTGCCGTACTGAAGAAGTCGAGCCACACCCTCAAGGCTGTAGTCCTCTGGAAATGGTGTCGAACAACCAGTTCCCCGTTGATCCATAAAAATAAATGAAAATTCATTGTAATGATTTTGCTCAGCTAATACTTGGTACGAACCGTGACTGTCGCTGGCGGGGCCACCGTTGTGAAAAAGAATGACGTCTTTCCCTGGAGTGATGCGACCATAATAAAAAACCTTTATTTTTGGGCTGCTACTGTCAGTCCAATTCTCGGGCACTTCTAAAAAATCATGAAAATAATTTTCCGGTAAAGCTTTGATAAAAGCTTGGCAGTCCGCCGCAGCCTTTGAATCATCCGGAGTACTCCCCGTGACTAAGGACGTTTTAACGGATTGGATCCGATCCTCGCTGATGGGTTGAAAGTAAACGGTTTTACCTTTGCCTGAGCAAGAAAATAGAAAGAGGGCCGAAAGGATTAAAAATTTTTGCATTCGGCATTGTACCAAAAAAGACAGATTAGTGAGAGGATTTCCTGGCTGAAACTTGGTTTTTCTAGCCACCCCTGATAGGCTCGAACCAGTGAGGTGTTCGTGCCCATTTTAAGTGATTTCAATTATAAAATTTACGGACCTAGCAATGGCCGAAAATGGGTTTTTTTACATGGTCTTATGGGTTTTTTAAATAACTGGCGAACCGTCATTTCCCACCTAGAATCGACCGAGTGCTGTCTCGCTTTTGATCAACGCGGCCACGGGCGATCGTTGAAAACAGAAACGCGATATGCTCCCGAAAATTATGCCAATGATTTAAAAATGATTTTAGATGAATTAGGTTGGGATCAAGTCATTTTAGTCGGACATTCCATGGGCGGAAAAAATGCGCTTAATTTTGGCAGCCGATTTCCCGAGCGGTTGCTTAAGCTTGTGATTGAAGATATTTCGCCAGCCCAAGATATCGACGGGTGGAAATATTATGCCGATTTGCTAGCAGCGGTCCCGGCGCCTTTTGCGAATCGCACCCAAGCCCGCCAATTTTTTCAAGGCGAGTTTAAAACAAAAGTAAAAAGCCGAAATTCGATCGACGTGATTTCAGCTTATTTGTACGCCAATATGACCGACCTTGATGACGGTCAAGTGGGGTGGCGATTCAGTCCTGAAGCGATCATTGCTTCAGCCCGTCAGGCCCGGGCGACCGACCATTGGGCAGAAGTTCAAGCTTTGAAAACGCCGACACTATGGATTCGCGGCGCCCAGTCGCAAGAGCTAAGCCGAGAAAATTTTGACAAAATTCTTTCGATGAACCGTGTCATTCAGGGCGCCGAGGTGGCTGGAGCTGGCCACTGGGTGCATTCCGAACAAGCCTTGTCTTTTGTTGCTGAAATTCGCCAGTTTGTCGGTGGATTTACTTGACGGGTTTTGACATTTTTACGACATCTCAGTAGGTTTGGTTTTTAGTCGGTGATTAATTGATGGAGAAGCCTTTGAAATTTTCTGAGTTGACGCTGGATTCCCGCCTTCAGCAAGCGATACAAAAACTAGGTTATGATGATTGCACCCCGATTCAAGAGCAGGCGATGCCTCACATTCTTGAAGGTCGAGACGTTGCAGGTTTAGCTCAAACGGGCACTGGTAAGACGGCGGCTTTTTTGTTGCCCTTGATGGAGCGAATCTTACGGTCGACGCCGACCGATCAAGAAATTCTGCCAGAAGAACGAGAAAAAACGCATCAGCGTATTTA
>JAYWEU010000032.1:0-6757 GCA_043779385.1 Pseudobdellovibrionaceae bacterium | reverse complement strand
GTTTTCGACTTCGCATAAAATGTGGTCTTGCTATTGACATCACCTAAAGGTAATATTACTTTTAGGTGATATGTGGATTGTCGAGATAGCCAGATCAGCAGAAAAAGAATTGAAGAAAGCGCCGCTAGAAATTCGCGATGCTTTCGATGCATGGAAAAATATGATCGAGCAATATGGACCGATAGGACTTCAAAGGATTAACGGCTATTGGGATCATGCTTTGAAGGGCGAATGGAAAGGCTCTAGGTCCTCTTCACTGAACGAACAATGGCGTGTGATTTATGTAGTTGAGGGCCGATTTGTGAAGATCATGGTTTTAAAAGTGACCCCTCATGATTATAGGAGGAAATGATGTCAGCAGGAAAAAAAGTAAAAGAATTCTTAAAAGGCGAATTTGTCCCCGCAAAAAAATATGGACAGCTCACTCCTGGTAAGGCACTGAAGATTTATCGTGAGTTGCAAGGTTGGACTCAGGCGGAGCTTGCAAAAAAATCAGGATTGAAACAGGCGACAGTTTCTTCACTTGAACATGATCGAGTTGTTATGGGAATTGATCGGGCAAAAGCCTTGGCTCTTGCTTTGAAGGTACATCCTTCGACTTTGGCATTTGCTGATTGGGATTCAGAGTTTGGTGCAGCTTAAACAAAGACGGACTGGTCCAGATTTGGCTATTTGAAACCTTCTTGACGAAGTGAATAATTTTGAATACGTTTAATCCATCTACGGAAAAAATCCGTAAACATCTTTTCAAGGAGGTCCTTATGAATAACAAATCTTCAAACAAGGGCCTTCCTACACTCCAAAAATAATTAAAAAATTAGGCAGAGTACAAAGGGCCCTTAAGTCGTTTTCATTTTTGAAATTAACTTAAGGAGTTTTCATGATTAATTCCGAAACGGAATTTTTGTCCCGCTTTGGCTGGGACGGCTATTTCAATAGCCAAATTGCCAAAAATGTTTCTGATTTTTTACAGCCAGCGAAAGTGATTTGCGAAGAGCGGAATCTCTATCGGATTCAAACGAGCTTAGACTGCGAACAATGGGCTTCGGTCAAAGGGAAGATGCAGTTCAATGCAGATTCTCGAGCAGATTATCCCGCTGTTGGCGATTGGGTTTTGGCGGAGGTTCGGCCTCAATCAGATCGCGCTATCATTCATCGTATTTTGCCAAGAAAGACTCTGATCCAAAGGAAACAGATCGGATCAAGTGCTGATATGCAAATATTGGCAACAAATGTCGACTATATCTTCATCGCGACCTCGCTGAATGAAGATCTCAATTATCGCCGCATTGAGCGGTATATTGCGGTGGCAATGGAGTCTGGAGCAAAACCAGTCATACTTTTGACAAAAGCAGATCTGTACATCGGTGAATCAGTTGACTTGGAGAATGGTCTGAAGAGGCAATTTCCATTTGCAGATGTTCACTCGCTATCGAAGGACGATTTTGCGCAGTCGATATTTCTGGCCGAATATCTGAAGCCTGGTAAGACCTCGGTTGTGATTGGCTCTTCCGGTGTGGGGAAATCCACATTGGTCAACTTTCTCGTCGGCGCGGAGAAGATGAAGACTCAAGGAACACGCGAATATGACGGTAAGGGCCGCCACACAACGACTTCTCGGTCATTGCATGTCACGCGATATGGTGGACTTATTATCGACACGCCCGGAATGCGTGAGCTACAACTGCTCGACCATGCCGACGGGATTCAAGCGCAATTCAAAGATATTGAAGAGCTTCTGAAAAGCTGTCGGTTTTCGGATTGTAAACATCAATCAGAGCCTGACTGCGCGATCAGGGTGGCTCTCGAAAAGGACGGGCTTTCCGAAGAACGGTGGCAAAGCTATCTCAAGCTTACAGCAGAGGTCAGGCATGGACTTAATAAGCAAGAAAAGTGGCGCGCCGCCGAGCAAAAGAAAACTTGGAAAAAGAGAAGTATCGACGCCAGAAATTTACGCAAGTTCAAAACGGGTGGTGTGTGATGAACAACGGATTTTATTCGAAAAAATTTCCAGTTGTAGCTTCCACTGAGGAGGTAGGATCGATCACGGTGGAACACCTATGGTCGGACGTCTACGGATTGCGGCTTAAAATAACTTCTGCCGCAAGCTCTCCGGCTTTAGATATTTCGCTTTGGGAAACTCAAATCAAGGCCGCTTTGCAAGATGCCGACTCTCGAAGAGCAAGAGAGGTGATGTTTCGACTGGTGAAGGATGAATACATAAGTCGCATTTCGAAAACTTTGGGAACTGTCGGCTTCAAGAAGAAGCAAGAAAGAGTTGAATTCAAAAAATCAATCGATCAGCTGCCTGATGACAATGGCACGCCTCTAGTTTGGAAAACTGCCGAACAGCTTGAAATGTCCCCGGCTCAGATTGCGAATCATCTACAGTTAATGGCAACAGGAGACCCAGGTCATGACCCCTCTGAAGATCCGTTGCAGTTTATCCAAGATTTTTTGGTTGATCCGGTATTAACGGCGGGACTTGGCTGCATTCACTTTGGGTTTATCAATGGACAGATTGCGGCGATGACAGTCGTGCAGATCAATCCAAAAAGTGCTTGGTCTCGCATTTCATATATGGGGGTTGCGCCAGAATTTCGTCAACAGGGCCTAGGGAAATGGGTCCATCGTTTTAGTTTCGCGCAAATGAAACGCGAAGGAGGAAAGCTATATCATGGAGGCACGGCCGCCAATAATCACGCAATGATTGGTCTTTTTAAAATGCATCAATGTGATCTTTTCCAAGAGATGGAGGAGTGGTGCTGCACTTTCCATCGAGGTGAACCGTGATAACATCTGCTGTTCGCACAAGAAGATTGATTCTAAGACCGCTCTTTGGGACTAAAAAGATTGTGTTTGAAAAGCGTCTTAATTTGAGAATCATTTGAAATGGTTTGTTTAAATTTCAGTCGATTGAGTTTAGAATTGGGTAAGAAGGTTTAAATCATGAAGGCAAAAATCGTCAAATTTCTAAGCGTAAATATTATTTTACTTTCCGTTCTGGTACTTTTCCAGAACTGTGGCCCAGGATTTAAAGAGCTATCAGATAAAATCTTAAGCCAATCCACTCTTTCAACCGTGACACAGTCTTCAGTCGGAGTTTATCGCATTATGCCCTTGGGCGATTCAATCTCGGCTTGCTGTTACCGCGGATATTTATTTAAAGAATTGAAAACTGCCGGTTACCCGATCGTCTCTATCGGTTCGGCTCATGACCCCTACGATGGCGATAACGAAGCGCATGGTGGCTACGCGGTGACCTTTTTGAATTCGCCTGCGGGTACGGGGCCGATGGGACCTAATGGGTACTATGGAGATTCTCGTGATCTACAAACTTGGTTTGGCCCTCAGGCCGACACCGCGGATGTGGTTATGATGCAATTTGGAACCAATAATTGTTGGGGTGGGTGCTATATTCCAGGTATCCTCGCGGGATACGACACCGTCCTAAAAGCGATTCGTGCGAAAAATCCGCGGGTCACTTTACTTATCGCTCAAATTCTACCGATGGATCAAACAAAATATCCTGGCTCGGACGTGACGGTATTGAATAAAGAAATCCCGCTCTGGGCCGCTCGCAATACGACCCCCCTGTCGCGAATCCTTGTGGTTGACCAGTTCACCGGTTTTGATTTGGCCTGGACGAAGGACGGAGTTCATCCCAACGCGGACCAAGGGTCAATATGGATGTCCGATCACTTTTTGGCGGTCTTAAAAACAATCTTAGTGAAATAAAAATCCATTGGCTCATAGATGTTTTATCATCAAAAATTCAAAGAAAATTGAGGCAAGATATAAAACCAAAAATATTTTCTGACCTTGAATGTTCAAGAAAGCCAGTCTTTGTGATTAAAAAGAGCAGCCTACTGCACAGTCCCGCGAGTTAAAATATCTTTCAAAAAACTAATTCGAGCGGCAATGGATTTCAATTCTAAAACTTTTTGCAGTGAATTGAGTTCAAAGAACGCAAGAGAATAAATTTTAAAGCTATATTCAAAATCAGTGACCTTTCATACATTTGGGCTTCAGTTATAATTTCTTGATCAAGCAGGAAATTCCGTAACATTCTGTATTTCGACGTCGGAAACCTGTGATCTTCCGGAAGCGGCACGGTGTAATGATCCGAGAAATAAACGTGCATGGAAAAACCTCTAGTTTTTTTATAAATAGATTTGGGATGATTGGCAAATGAATCACTTTCAGAAATTGGCTGGACGGTTTTTACTCGCAGCCGCTTGCTTTTCAACACCTCACACGGGGACTTGCTTCGCGATGGAAAGAGGCCTTTGAGGCGAACGTAGCACCTCCAGTTATTTTAGAAAGCACGCATCAAAAAGCGCTGGAAATCATTCCGATAAAGAATCTTGAAAATAAGTGCCAGAAATAAAAACGTCGTTTCTTACCTCTTAGGAAGATATTAATGGCATAGATGCTGCTTCTTTGCCCCTTGTTCAAGCTACTGATTTCATCAGAGCGAATGCGAAGGAGCTATATGAAGGTCGCGCTGTCATTTTTAAGCCTAGTGATGATTTCTTCGTCAGTTTTTGCGACTGACTGGAACTCAGTGACTGATAAAGAATCAAGAGCAGCCTTTTGCTTAAATTTGCGAGCGCCCTCAGAATATGAAATGCAAGATCTTTTAGAATCGCGAATAAATGACCCCGATGTACGAATTAATAGAGTCGTCCGAGGGATCCAATTTAAAAATGAGATTCCTGAAATGGTCGATCTTTTTGAGGCTATTCATAGTCCCCCACGATATATGACCGTAAGTCTGAATGATTTGCCGTCGACAAAATGTACAAGTGTCATGTGTGCCATGAAACAGTATTACGGGTTAAAAAATGCACTGCCGATGTTGTATATTTATGCAAAATTTGGAATCTCAACGGCTCCGGAGGCCTCGGGTGTGCATGAAAATTATCAAAATTGGAAATATGAAGAGCTTTTAGATGTCCTTGTCGCCCTTGAGTCTTTGCCTCCAACAGTTTTGCCGATCAAAGATCATCACCTGCTTCATTTTTTAAAAGGCTACAGTTTGGCTTCCTATGGTGCGAATGGATCCTTGGTCGTCGCCAATGCACGTGTCGATGTCTTTGATGCCTGGGACGGCGAAACTAGGTTATCTAAAATTTCGACCTTGGTTCATGAATTTGGACATGTCTTAGGACATCACCTGGATGATAGCGCTGAATGGAAGTCGATGCCTAAAGAAGTAATTTCTGAGTACGCGACGACAAATCCAGCGGAAGATTTTGCCGAAAGCTTTTTGGCCTATCGACTTGCGCCTCAAAAGCTTCAAAGAGTTTCTTCTAAACGCTATGAATATATCAAAGCTAATGTCTTTAAAGGTCTGGAATTTAAATCCCAAAAAGATTGCGATGCTCCATTTTTAGAATTTGCTGAGAAATTAGAAAGTCGAAGCAGAACTCAACGAGAGCTGATTTCCTGGACTGAAGCTCATAAAAAAGAAATTTCTGATGAAATACGCCGGCAAGAAAAAATGGGAAGTTTTGTCACCCAAGTCATCGAACGTTGTGGGACCCAATATTTAAGCGAGACTAATGATTCTTCCTCCCGCGAGCTGACAGACAAATGCATTGCTTCCGTCATTAAAAAAAGAGCTGCTGTTGTCCAGTTACGAAGCGCAGGTCAGAATGACATTCCCGATATAAAAGTTCCAATCGGTGTTCTTTCTGATGTCGAGGTTTCAAGAAATAAAATGAATTTAACTCGGCAAGAGATGCGCTATGAGTACGCTAAAAGACTAAGCCACTGGTATGGATTAAGGGACTTGACCCCCGGCCCGAACGAAAACTCCTTATGTTCGGTGATAATTCCAAATGAAGACCAGGCCATTACCGCGCAAGAAATGTTGATTCTGATCAGTGCCTGCGAGCGAAAAACGAAGGAAAGTTTCTTTAAGCAGATATTTGAACCTGATTTTTACCAAATATTACATTAATTTGTTTTAGACAATTTAATGATTTGATAGGCTTAAGAACAATGAGCTTATTTGTAAATTTGGAGACGTTAAAATTTTGGGTATTTCCGTCAAGTTCAAAGATAAAATTGCTAAGCTGACCGCCAACGATAAAGATCGTCTGGTTCGAATGGGTTGGGAAGATCGCACCACTTTTGATGTGATTGAAAAGCAGTTTGGGCTGACCCAAAATGAATTTATTCGTTTTATGCGAAGCGAGCTTCCTCGCAAAGATTATGATCGCTGGCGCCGAAGGGCTAATGAGCAGGGTCACCTCAAGCACGAAAAGAAAAGAGGATTTAAAACAACTCGTTTTAAATCCTCTCGGCAATCTGTTGAGGGCCTGACCAAGGGTTGGAAATAACTCCTTAAATTACTGACAGGCAGGGATGTTGTGACGAGTTGTGATCAAGCGATCATGAAATACGTCTTCTTGTTCAACAGTCACAACCGAATAGGCGCGAGGCTGATGATAGGTCACAGTGCCATGCTTTGTGCAAACACGCTCATGCATCAAAGAGCCATTGAATTGGTCTTTGTAGGCTAAACAAGCAGTCGTTTCAAAGCTTAACGGCGCTTCTAAATGGCGAGCTGGTGATGAGATATTTCTATAAGCGACACATTTTTCGCCATTAAATCCTTGAGTGTACTTTGTGCACTGCTGAACAGTCGTCGCAGGCAGGTCCGCTTGAACAGATGTGGCCGTCAAACAAACTTTGTCTGAGGACACGGCTCCGTAGCCAGGGAACTGGTTTGTGCCAACGACAGTCG
>JAYWEU010000031.1:0-2525 GCA_043779385.1 Pseudobdellovibrionaceae bacterium | reverse complement strand
TCCTTATCTAAGTGCAAAAAGAAACCCAGCTTGTAGATCAAAAAAAAACGAGCCCTTCGTGGGCTCGTGGATGATCGAATTAAAATCTTAATCTAATTAAAAGTTATTGTAGTTTGTTGTCGGAGCTAAAGAGCTTGTGCTTGGCACCAGCTGTGGAGCTGGTGGTCGGCTGAAGCTTCCGTTATTTTGCATCTGCTGCTGCTGAAGCGTGTTGTTGAATGAATTTGGAGCTACGGGACGGTTGTTTGAATTGTCCCGTGAGGTGCCCATTTCAGGTGTCAATCGATCACCGAAGTGAAGTCTTTTTACCCCGTTATTATTGTTATCAGAAAACTGACTGCGGGTTGGTACCAAGTTTTCACTTCTTGCTGTTGAGCTTGATGAGCTGTTCTGATGGGAATCAAAGAGCTGAGCTGTCAGATCGTCATAATGGTCCATCAACTGGTCACGTAAATTTTCTTCTAGGTAGTTGTGGCTGACGGCTGAAGCTAATCCAATGTCGTTTTTCTTTTCCAAAAGATCAGTGACTTTGGGTCCTAGCTCGACTTTCATTTGTTGTAATTCGTAAGCTTGACGGTTCCATGCGTTGCCGTTGCGAGCTTGTTCTTCTAAGGTTCTAGAGCCTTCGAATCTTGCTTTTGCACGATCCACCAGGTTCTGCTTACTTTGAATATTTGAGGCTGCTTTTTTAGCCGCATCAGCCGAAGCTTCGATGATCAGATTCCTAGAGCTTTCAAATTTTCCAGGTAAAGCCTCATGTAATTTCTCGATTTGATCAGCCACTGATTCGCTGAATTTTGAAGCTGATAAAGAAGCCGTGATTTTTTCTTTTACATTTTCGCTTAAAAATTCTTCGACCTTATCTTCGTTTTTCTTAAAGATCTTTTTGTTGTCGCTATCGCGTAACATTGATTTTAAGCCACGAGTGTAACATTTTAAAGCGGCTTCATCTTTTTCAATTTCGCCACAAGAGTTTTCGACAGAGGCCAACAATTCTTCGGCGCGGTCTTCTTTTTGTTTTGCCGTCATGTCATCAACAGGGATTGTCGATAAATCGACTTTCTCTTCTTTTGGCATGGCTTTGGTTATGGCTTTTGCTGGAACAGAAGCGCGTATAATTTTTTCGGCTTCATTCATTGATCCTTTTAAGTCATCGATGGCGCTGGTGTAATTGATATCTGATGTAAAGACACCGTTAGCACAGGTCGCGCAGATCGATTTTCTTGGATCAGAATCTTTATCAATCACGAAAGTCGCTTTGCCGTCGATATTAATGATTGAGGCATCGACTTCAGTGTCACCAATAGTGACTTTGCCTTTATGGCTTAAGACTTTGGCGGCTGGTTTGGCTGCTGTTTTTTCAGCGGCTGGAGTGGGACTGACTAAGCCAGTCACTCCGCCTTCTGTTGCGGCGGGAAGCTCAGTTGAGGCAAAATCGGACTGCCCAGCCGCGGCTCCAAATAAATGACTTAAGTTAAAACCTAATGTTGCTAACAGACAGGCTGTTAGGATTATCTTTTTTTGTTCTTTCATATCATCCTCCGTATTGGGGTCATCATGACCGATTTGTTCACAAGATTAATAAGCTAGAATCACACCAACTTGGCATGGCTTCTTAAACAGGGTAAGTGGCGGGAAATTCTGGATTTTATGGCCGTCTAAAAAAGATGTTTCACAATGAGAAAGTGTGTAAATTCTAGTGTCCCACTTTGGGAAGCCTTAATCATTGCGTGATTTCAGACAGTTAGTATTGTATTTCAAACCTAACAGCGACCCCCTTAAAGAGACCAAAAATGGCCATTTTTGACTTCAAAAGCACCCCTAAGCCAGAGTCTGTTTCAGTCAAAGACTGGATGGATTGGACTTGGCAATTAAGGAATTCACTAAAAAATCACCAAGATTTTAAGAAAGCTTTTGAATTATCTGACAGTGAAGAGCCCGCTTTTATTCAAGGTGAAAAAGTTTTTAATATTAGATCAACACCTTATTATGCGGCTTTAGCACAAAATGGCCCTCACGATCCTTTGCGAAAAATACTAATGCCTGATGCCGCCGAGCTTTCAGATGGATTGCAGCAGATGCTAGATCCCTTAGGTGAAAAAAAAAACAACCCTGCACCCCGTATTATTCATCGATATTCCGACCGCGTTTTGTTCCTAATCACAGATATCTGCAGTGTGTACTGCCGCTATTGTACTAGGAAATACTTTACTGGCCAGGATCAGGCGCTTGCGGGACCTGAAGAATATCAAGCGGCTTTAGAGTATATTAGAACTCACAAGGGTATCCGCGAAGTGATTTTATCGGGCGGGGATCCTTTAACAGTTTCAGATTCCCAACTAGAAAAAGTTTTAAAAGATCTGCGTTCGATCCCACACCTTGAAATTATTCGGATCGGCACGCGCATGCCTGTTGTTGCACCGATGCGGGTCACTGAAAAATTAGCTAAGATGATTCGTCAGTATAAACCCGTTTTCGTGATGACTCATTTTAATCATCCGCGTGAGCTCACAGCCGAAAGTGCG
>JAYWEU010000030.1:0-6773 GCA_043779385.1 Pseudobdellovibrionaceae bacterium | reverse complement strand
ACACATTTCATGAAAAGAAATATCTTCTGACTCGGCAGATTCGACGACGTATTCGATGGCAGCCTTGTGGTTGAGGATCATTTGCGCTTCAGACGCATCTTTCCCGGCAGCACTTTCACCCAGTTCGATCAATCGCTTGGTTTCAAGAAGTGAATAGGTGTTCCCTTCAAGGCGGCTTGAATTCCATGACAGATCAATAAGAAGCCTGTTCATGATATTTCGCGCGTAGGTTCCCGCCGGCCGAGTCTGTACCTCTACGCGTCCTATGGAATGCAAGCTCTTACGCTGGGTCCTGCTCAAATAGAAAGTTTCATTCGGCTTGTAGGATCGCAAAAAATCTTGATTGTAACCTATCGGAGTTCGCGCCGTGAGTGACTGAGAAACGTGTCGAAGCAGGGCTTCCGACTCAGCCGAAAGCGTGATGTCTTTAAAGGGCGGGGCCTCAGCAGCTGCAGTCAAAGGGACTTGGGCCGCCTTCACATAGACACGCGAACGCCCGGCACCCTTTGGAGCAAGCTGACCTTGCTCTTCCATGCTAAGCAAGGCTCTGCGGATCGCTTTTCGGTCAGTATCGTTAGTTTCCGAAAAGCCCCCAGCTCTGGCGATGGACCGAATGCTGACCTCCCCCTGCTCAGAGAGAAGCTTGAGGATGAGTTCTTCTGTATTTTTTTTTCCAGACATACTTGCTCCCAGATCGATAATCAGGACAATATAACACTATTTATGTCCCTATTACAATTAAATAGGACACTTATTTGTCTTGATTAGCATAAATAGGACATTTTTTTAAAGTTTATCCAGCCGTAAAAACGGCCTTAATCCGTCGCCAGAAAGCCCCTAAAGTAGAGCTTTTGGTTTGGATTTTACGGTCAATGATTTCCCGTAAGTCGCCTTGGCTGATAACACCTTCCAAAGGCTCGCCGTCAACAAGCACAGCAGGTTGTGAAACACCCATGCTGCCAGAAAAATCCAGGTGCTGATTGAGCAAAGCTTGGTGTTCACGACTTAAGAAACATTTTTTAAAGGCCTCAGAATTTGCGCCAATCTTTTGAACTGTGTCGTTGATGGAAGCTTCGTCAACTCCAGGAGGATTCGTCGCATAAATTTCCGCAAATTTTTTGAAATATTTTTTACCTTGGCTGTGGGTGCAAAGCGCCGCTTCGGCCACCATACGGGAATCACGATCATTGCTAGAAAATAAGAAATGAAAACCGGTTCGAATATGCCCGTTGTAATCATTTTGAACTTTAATCACGCTGTCTAAAGCTTGGCGGCAAGGCCCGCAGACTAAATCACCAAAATAAAGAACGCTGATGGGCGCATCGTTCACTCCCCAAATAGTTTCCCAATCACCGGGAACTTTAACTTGGAAAGCGGGTGGGAATTCGTGAACCTTAATGGTTCCTTTCATCAAGTTCTTAACAACGTATTGTTCAATCAGGGTGTTATCGCGTTTTTCCATAGCGACATTTTGCAAAGACTCGGTCTGCTCTTTTGTAATATCAGCGCGTTTAATATTAGATTGATTTAGGAAAGCTTCAAACTCGGATTCCGTGACGGGTTTACTGTCAGCAGAAATATGTTTTTTAATATAGCCATCAATTTCAAGCTTTTCCGCGTGAGCCGCATCCAGCAAGGCTCTGCGAACCAAAATTCCCTTCAGACGACTTAAGTTTTCATGAAAGGCTCGGGATTTAATCAACGCCAATCGAACGCTGGCTTTTTCTACATCCTGCGCGCGCACTTGTTGATCACCCCACTGAGCAATCACATCTTTATCTGGAGGAGTTTTTTTAAATTGGATTTTTGCTTTTGGATTTAAAACAAGACCCCAAGACTTTGCTAGCTCGGCAGGGGACTTTGTCGCTTCTGGCAAATAAAGATCGAGTTCGACGTCTGTCATCTTCTGAGTGCTGGCCGCAAACTTGCGCAAAATAAACTCTAGACGAATCAGGTTTTCCTGATTTTTATAATCTTTATAAACGGGATTTTGACTGGTGATTTGTTCAACAGAAACAGTGTCTTTGATATAAGTCGCATACACTTCAGGCTTATCCGACTTTTCGAATTCGAATTCAATCGGACTGCCAGGCAGGCGCATCGTTTCTTTACCACTCGAGCAGGCCGAGAGCATTGCAAGAGTTGTCAAAAAAGTCAGTGAAATTAAAGCTTTCGAAAATAAATGAACCGTCGATTGGGTGCGCATAGTGTTTCCTTTTGCTATGAAAAAATCTTATCACAACTAGGAAATACGAGTTAATCCCAAACACTAAGCGCCCTGGATGAAAGTCTTGGATTTTTACGCCAAATTTTTACATCAAGTGATTGATTAAAAATTGCAAAGTATGACCTCGCTCAAGGGCCTGATTTTCCTTCTTCTGACTGCCATGTCCTTCGTCAGGAAAAATAATCAGCTGCGAAGCTATATTTTTCTTTTGTAAGGCTTCTTGAATTTGAATGGCTTCCCCCACAGGCACGCGCGGGTCATTAGCACCTTGAATGATCATCAACGGCGCTTTCACCTGATCCAAATATGTGATCGGACTTAGTTTTAAAAGAATATCCTTCTGAGTTTCAGGATCCCCGTACTCGGAAGTTCGTAATATGCGGCGGTAAGGAGCTGTGTTCTGCAAAAAAGTATACAGGTTGCTCATGCCGACGATGGCAACACCGGCATCGTAAGCTCCGGCAAACCTGGTCATCGCCATCAATGTCGAATATCCTCCGTAGCTTCCGCCCATCACTCCAACTTTGGGAATGACACCGCCATAAGCCCATTTTGATTTAATAAATCGAGCCGCATCCTCAATATCGGTGATCACATTTAAACGTTTTTCTTTGTTATCTGAATCAATCCAAGTCTTTCCATAGCCTGCGCTGCCTCGAACATTGGGTTCCACAAAAACAAAACCAGCATCCACAAAAAGTTGCAAGTAAGGCGAAAATCCAGGAATGCTTTGGCCTTCGGGGCCACCGTGAAAGTGAACAACCACAGGACAGCTTTTATTTACACACTGTGCGGGTCTGCGAACAAACATCGGAATCTGCACACCGTCACGGCTTGAATAATATTCTAATTCAGAGCGCACAAATTTCTTAACATCAACTTCCGGGACGCTGGCCTTGACCCATGAAGTTAGTTTTCCGCTGGTAAAATTATAAGAAAAATTTGACCTGGGCGCTTGCGCATAAGAAATTCCCAGCATTAAATCTTTTCCATCCTGCGAAAAAGATCCAGAAAAAATATGCTCGGCCCCTTTAAATTCAGGAAATTGAAGGTCAGTAAAACGATCCGCTTCCAGACCCTTTATTTTGGTGTAGCCGCCGTCATTGATTTGATAAACAATTTTAGTTTTATCATGATCCATGTTGAAGCTTTCAATTTCGTGTTTAATAGTTGGCGTAATAGGATCGAATTTTCCATTTTTAAATTTGTAAAGCCTAGAAAATTCTTCAAACTTGGGTGTTAAAATAATAAATTCACCGGGATGTTTTGAATAAGCAACGGTGTACTCTTCCTTTTCGTTTTGACCAACAATCGGCTTTAAAGATTTCGAAGCAGGGGTGAATTCAAAATACTCTGAACTTCTAGAGCCTGTTTGTTTGGCGAGTAGTAAATCGCCATTTTTACGATGATCCACCACGTACCACAAGCCGGGCTGATCAAAGACAGTTTCAATTTTCTGGGACTTTAAATTGTAACGGTAAATGGCGTTGGCATCGGGTTTAATATCGTTGGCTGAAAAATAAAGCCATTCAGAATCATCATTGACAAAAGAAGCACTGGCCCGAACTTTAGTTTTTAAAAAAACTTTGATCAGATCGCCGCCCTCAGGGGATTGCAAAAAGATTCCAGGATTTTCCTGACCATCTTCATCGCGACTGAGCACAAGCCATTTTCCATCGGGCGTAATATCGGTTAACATCGTGGCGTCTTTTCCGCCGGTCAACTGCACGGGAAAAGTATTTGGCGCATCCAGCCTCCAAACATGAGTCTGGCCGCTGACTTTCCAAGTAAAAAATAATTGCTTGTGATTCGGATGCATCATTCCCAATCCAGGACTTAGAACATCAAGACTTTTTTTAATTTTTGTTAACATGGCCTCGGGTAAAGCGGGCGGAGCGAATTTTTTCAGAGTTTCAGCACTGACGGAATCTTTTCCCAGGCCGGCATAGCTTTCTGTTTTTTGAACCGATTTTTGCGCGCAAGCTATCAAGCCAAGAAAAATAAATAAATAAACAAACCGTATCATTGAAACTCCAAGTTAAAGGCCCAAAGAAGTATTTTTTGGTGAGTTCTTATTGGGGATGACAAGGCTGGGCTTGTCAATATTCAGTGGACCAAAAGGTTGACCGGCAAGTTGCAAGTGGTAGCCTTGGGTTTAAATCAAACAAGGAGTCTTGCATGAAATTATATTTTAGCCCAGGCGCCTGCTCGATGGCTTCGCACTTAATTCTTCACGAGCTGGGAATAAAATTCGAAACCGTTCAAGTCAACTTACGCGAACATCAATGGTCTGGCGGAGATTTTTATAAAATCAATCCGAAAGGATCTGTACCCACCCTGCAGTTAGATAACGGCCAGATTTTAACGGAAGGTCCGGTTATTTTACAATACCTAGCGGATCAAAAGCCCGAAGCTCATTTGATTCCTCTAGCTGGAAATTTTGAAAGATACCGCTGCCAAGAATGGTTGAACTTTATAACTTCAGAACTGCATAAGGGTTTTTCGCCCCTGTTTGATTCGCAGACGCCTGAAGACGCTAAGCAAAAGTCCCGAGACACCCTGATGAAAAAATTAAGTTTTGTTTCAAGCCATCTTGCAACCAACGATTTTTTGATGGGTCATCGGTATTCGGTGGCCGATGCGTATCTTTTCACAATTCTAAATTGGACTAAAATGGTGAAAATGGAATTAACAGCCTTGCCACCCTTGTTAGGTTTTATGGAAAGAGTAAAAACTAGACCCGCAACATTAGCCACCATGAAGGCTGAGGGTCTGCTCAAGTAGTTATTCTGAAGTGTTACGATTTCGTCACAGGATCGTGGTGCCCCCATCACAAATTTTTGCTGAGATCAGATTACACTAGTGTCTCAAGCCACATGATTTTTGCTAGGGGGACAATATGTACACTGAAGATGTAACTGTTGATTACAAGGGGTTTAAGCCCACTCAAAGTATCATTAAGCATATGAAGTCCATTACGGATCATCTTTATTACGATTCGCCCAGTGAGTCTTGTATCAAAGCGACTTTCGCGCGCGCCGGAAAAGCGGGCTTTATGGGAATTGTTAAAATCAATTCCTCAGTGGGATCATTTGTCGCAAAAGCGCTGGGTGATGATATTAATTCTTTAAGTGATACCTTGTTCAAGCAAGTTCGCAATCAACTGAAAGAGTGGAAAACCACACGATTTCTTGAGCCCGCCACAGGCTGCGAACGCTACGGTAAAACGGTTTAAAGTTCTTTAGTCTTTAGATGTTTTTGTTGGCGCTTCGGAACCGTCAGCTCAGAATTTTCAAAGGGGGTCACAGCGGCCTCCTTTTTTTTGCCTTCAGAAGAATCTTTTAAATATTGAGGCAAATCTCTTTTCACTGAACCGGTGTAATCACTGACTAGAATCTTTTTTGCTTCTGCTGGATCCAGTTGCAAATTTTGAGTTAAATAAACCCAAGCGCTCTCAAGCAGTTTTAAAAGCGCAATCCCGTGCCCTTCCGGATGTCGAGCCGATAAGAAATCAACGAACTCCATATAGTACCAAAAAAAAGAAAGTTCTTTTTGCGTCGCTTGCTGTTTAAAAAAACCTAACAAATTGGGGAAATTACCGCTGTTGGCGTAAAGATCCCAAAATTTTGAAAACCGCACCATTTTTTGAATTAATGGATAGGCCATATCTTTGGTTTGCAGAATTTGAAAGGGCGGATGATCTTGATAGATCATTTTAAAAGTTTGATCATGCCGAACAATCGGCGTTCCTTTCAAGCGTTTTAAAAGTCCGACTTGGACCTCATCAGGCCCGCAAGCCAGTAACTGATCAAAGCCAAGACCAAAGCTTTCGATGCTTTCGCCGGGCAAACCAACAATTAAGTCGGCATGGGTGTGCACTCCAGATTCAGTTTTTAAAAACGAAAAATTATTTTTAATTTTAATATAATCTTGCCGCCGTGAAACATTCTTTGCGACTTCAGGATTCCACGTTTGAATACCAACTTCAAACTGCAAGGCGCCGGCTGGAAACTGCTTGATCAGCTCTTTCAATTCTTGGGGCAGGCGATCCGGAACTAATTCAAAATGCATAAAAAGGCCGTGATGCATTCGTTCCAGGAAAAAAGTCATGATGGCTTGGCTGGTTTTGGGACTTAAATTAAAAGTGCGATCAACAAACTTAAATTGCCGAGCGCCTCGATGAATCAAGTCGTCCATATCCGCTAAAAATTTTTCTAAGGGAAAACTGCGAACGCTGGTGTCTAATGAAGAAAGACAATATTCGCATTTATAGGGACAGCCGCGCGAGGCCTCGACATAAAGCACTCGATTTTTTATATCTGAATCAGAATACAAGCCATAAGGTGAAGCGATCGTCGAAATATCGGGCAAAGGTCCTTTGATTAATTTTGTTTCGGGTCGTTGGCCCTGCAGAATGTTTTGGCAAAATTCATAAAATAAGAAATCAGCCTCGCCCTTAATGGTGTAGTCCGCCCATTGGTAAATGTCCTGTTTCTCGGTCTCATAACTGACCTCAGGACCGCCGATGACGACCACCAATTCAGGC
>JAYWEU010000029.1:0-2532 GCA_043779385.1 Pseudobdellovibrionaceae bacterium | reverse complement strand
ACTTCCTGCAAGAAAAAGTGGGGGCCCAACATCAGTCTTTTGAAAACTTAGCTTATAAAAAATTTAAACAACTGCACAACGAAAAGCCATTTCATATTGTGCACAGCATGGATAACTCGGCTTACCGAATTGGAAAATCAAAAAAAGAACTGAAAATATCGATGGCCTATGACATCGAAGCGACCCAGATGTCCCAACTTTTTTCTATTTTAGGAATGGGCCAAGAAACTTTGGGCGGATTGATCACAACCGCGGTCGCTGTCGCCTTTAAATTTATTCGTACTTATTTGGGTCGGGACCGAAAAATTTTAAAAACTGCCGATGGAATTTTTGTTACAAATCCGCAGCAACGAATTATTTTAGAACGATATTATCTGTATCCTGATTACCATATTTATCAAGTGCCCTACGGCGTTGACCTGGGTGATTTGACTCCCAGGGAAAAGTCGATTGAACTTCGTCGAAAGTTAGAGCTTCCAGAAAATTCTCAAACGGCCGTGACAATTTCAGATATGACTGAAATTCGCGAAATCATCCCCTTGCTACAAGCTTTTGAAAGAGTCGCGATTAAAAAACCCAACGCCTATTTAATTCTTGTGGGACATGGTCCTTATTTTAAAGAAATTGAATTCGAAGTTCTTAAACGCGCTTTGGGCAGTCGAGTGTTGATGCCAGGAGCGGTAAAAAATCTAGAACTGATGGATTATATTTTAGTTGGCGATGTTTACATAAATTTAAGCTCTCGGACGACAGGCTTTGAACCCAGTATGATCGAGGCAATGGCGCAAAAACGAGTAATCATTGGTTCTGAAGTCAGTCCGATTGCTAATGTTGTTGAAGATGGAGTGGATGGGTTTTTAATTCGTCCGGCCGATACAGACTCATTAACACATTTACTGATCGCCATTTTTTCTGGCGAGATCCCGGCCGAAGAAATTGGCGAAAAGGCAAGGTCTAAAGTCGTGGATTTGTTCGATCCCCAAAGAATGATTCAATCCGTAAACGAGGCCTATCGGAATATTCTGCTTCGGCGGGGCTATTACCGTTCGTGACCTCGTACTGCGATGAATCATCCAGCAAAATGTCCTTTTCGAGACCCACTTGATCTGTATAATTAAGTCATATCAATACTTTAGAGTACATACTTTTTGGGGTTAAGAATGACGAAAGCTGACATGATCAACTTGATCGCGGAAAAAGCTGGTATCACCAGAGTCAAAGCTGAAACAGTTGTGAACACAATTTTTGATTCTATGGTGGAAGCTTTAATGAAGGATGATCGCATCGAAATTCGCGGCTTCGGTTCTTTCGTCAACCGTCAATACGGAGCTTACAAGGGAAGAAATCCTCGCACCGGTCAAGTCATCGATGTTGAAGAAAAGAAATTACCTTTTTTTAAAGTTGGCAAAGAGCTGAAAGAAGAAATCAACAAAAAGTAATTGTTAAAGATACGGAAAAAGTTTCGTATCTTTGATGTTTTTAATTCCAAATAAAGTCATAAAAAGGCGCTCAAGACCCAACGCAATTCCAGCCGATGGCGGCATGCCCTTTTTAAGTAATTCCATAAATTCTTGATCGATAGGAATCTCAAGCTTACCGAGCGCTTTTTTCTGAGCTAAGTCTTTTTCAAATCTTCTGGCTTGCTCCTCAGGATCATTTAGCTCGTTAAAGCCATTGGCAAGCTCAAGGCCACCAAAATAAACTTCCATGCGATCCGCCCAGCCTATTGAAGTCAGTCGCGCCAAGGCCGCTTGAAAAGGCGGATAATCTTTGACGACCAAAAGTTGATCCCGAGGAATCTGGGGCTCGATTTTATTGATAAAAATAGCAAAAAAGTAATCATCAATGCTTTCGACGCCTCGAAGGGACAACTGATTGTCCAAAGCAATTTTTTTGTAATCCTCCAGAGTGCTAAACGGTGTGATGACGGCCTTCGCAAACTCCTGAAACAGCTCTGCCACTGTTGCGACCCGGTAACTTTGTGGCGTAAAAATATTCTCATTAGGAAATTGTGCGATCAGAAACCTTAACAAGTCTTTGATGTCCAGCTCGATGGCCTGCAAATCTTGATAAGCGCGATACCACTCGAGCATAATGAATTCGGGCTGATGATGCTCTGAAAATTCATTATTCCTAAAACAATTTTTCAGTTCAAAAACTTTATCAAATCCCAAACACAAGGATTTTTTCAAATGCAATTCAGGACTGGTGGGCAAAAACAGAGTTTTCTGACTGGAGCCTTGTTGCAACTGAGTTGAAAAAATATCCAAAGTCGGTTCCGTCCCAGGACAAACCACTAAGGTCGGAGTTTGAATTTCTAAAAATTCATTGTCAGAAAAAAATCTTCGAACCTCTTGCAAAAATTTTTGCCACAGCTGTAGATTTTTAACAAGGATTGAGTGGCGTGATAGACTTCCCGGCGCTAAAAGATGAACTTTTTCATAACCGTCCACTGCAATCAGGTCGCCTGGCTGTAACACTGATTCAAGCGTTGTATCCGTAACAGAAAACTCGCTGATTTGTTGCTGTCGT
>JAYWEU010000028.1:0-6811 GCA_043779385.1 Pseudobdellovibrionaceae bacterium | reverse complement strand
ATTTCTGCTAAAGACATGAACCGTCCTGCATTTCAGCGAATGATGAAAGATATTGAACATAAAAAAATAAATCTTGTGATGGTGACAGAGCTTTCAAGACTGACAAGATCCACTAAAGACTTTGCCGAGATCAATGACTTTTTAAAAGCCCATGACTGCAAGTTTTTATCTTTAAGGGATAATTTTGATTCTACAACCGCAGCCGGTGAAATGATTATGCTAACGATCGCAAATTTCGCACAGTTTGAAAGACGGCAACTGGGTGAGCGCATCGCCAATGCCTTTCAAGCCAGAAGCAAGCGCGGCCTATGGAATGGTGGGGCTTTGCCTTTGGGCTATGAGGTGAATCCCGATAAGCCTGGGCATTTAAAAATCATTCCATTTGAATCCGAAATCGTGCAAAAAGTTTTTGAGAGCTTTTTAAAAAATGAAACCCTTGCCTCAACCGGAAGGGCTCTTAACGCCGCAGGTGTAGTGATGCCCAGAAAAATTCGAAAAGGTCCAAAGTTTAGGCATCCCCATTTTACGATTGAAAATGTTTATAGATTACTAACCAACAAAGCCTACGTGGGGGTGCGAGTTTACAAAGTTAAAGACGAGATCAGATTTGCGAAAGCTTGCTGGGAGCCAATCATTGATGAGTCTGTCTTTGCCAGGGTTCAAAAAATATTATCCGTCGATGCCAAGCACAGAAAGCCACCAAGTCCGCAGCGTTTTCCGTATTTGCTGTCAGGGGTTCTTTATTGCAAGACTTGCGGGGACAGATTGTGCGGAAAATCAGCTCACGGCAAAGGTGGCAAGATTGCCTACTACGAGCACGCGCATTTTGCAAAAACCCAATCTTTGCTAGTCACAAAGGGTCTTGCTTGCGATCCAAAAAGGATTCTAGCTTATAAGATCGAGCCCGTGGTGTGGGAGGATGTGAAACGTCTTTTAACGGATGAGACTTACGCTAGAATGATTTTTGATGAGGCAAAATCAAAGTCAAAAGCAGTTACCAATGATTCTTTAATTTTGAAACTAAATCATAAAATTAAGTTAAACAGTGCCCATACAGAGTCGTTGGTAAAAAGGATTACCGTATTACCCGAGGGCCTTGATGCAAAACCATTCTATGATCAAATTAAAAGTTTGCAGGAGGACTCTTTAAGATTACGAACTGAGCTTGAGGTTTTTAAAAGCAAAAATTATTCTTTAACAGAAAACTTAAGCTTTGAAGATTTTCAAAAGTTTACGGTAAATCTTAAAACACTCGCTGAAACAGAAACAAGAGCAGAAGCCAAAGCTGCAATTATCAGAAAATTAGTCAGTTCCATTCATGTGACACCTGACGGTATTGAAATCCAGTACCATGCAAGTCGTGATCACTTCAAAACAGAGCTTGGGGGCGCCGCCCCCGGCTCCTCCAATAATTCCAAGATCATCACAAGCCCAATAAAAATAAGCTTTCACAAGCCCCCCACAAAGCCATTAAACAAATACAGTGAATCCCACACCCATTTGGGCGAAGGCTTCAGTGCATCAAGTTTTTTTAAAGATTTTTGTTCGAAGAGCTTGATATTTGGTAGGGGGAGAGGGATTCGAACCCCCGATCCGCCGGTTATGAGCCGGCTGCTTTAACCAGCTAAGCTATCCCCCCAAGCTGATATTTGAGTGTCATAATTTTATGTCATTCTTGGGGAGGGTTCAATTACAAAGAGCAATGGCGCTTGATGGCCCAGGCTTTGAACGTCTCTGATTCGGATTTCCGAGGGTTGATCCACTTTATTTCGCCCTCGAAACTGAAAATCGTGCGTAATAGTTGAATGTTTTCGGCGGGGACATAGACCATGCTTTCGCAAATCCCCTCAAGGCCATTTTCTTGTCCCATATAATATTGCTGATACTCGGCTTTGACAGTTTCATTCTTGGCGGTGATTTGATCGCCCGACGGATTTTTATCTTGGACGACGCACGTGTAGTCACAGGTCCAATGCACGACATAACCGATGAATTTTTTTTGACGAGCCTCGCCGATATATTTTTTTGATTCTGGCAAAGCCTTGCAAAAGCAATCTGTCGCAAAGGCCGCACCACTGAATATCGTGATCAATAAGAATACTTTTACCATTATAACCTTTGAGCCCAATCAGACGCCGCTTTTTGCTCGTCGGTAGATAAGTCATTGCAAGGATTAAGATTGATTTCGGCGTCAGAGCCTTTCAAACGAGCTAAGAACGATGAAATATGGCTATCAATTAAAAAATCTGAAAGGGCTTCCATCAGCGGTTTTTCCGTCGACTTGCGAGGCAAAACAAAAATGCAATGATGCAATTTGATCGGTGCGCCCATCAAAGTTAAAATGTAATGATGTAACTCGTGGCCCACGGAATAATAACCGAGGCCAGCTAAGTCTTGTTCAATCCCCTTATCGTCATATTGATAGTAAGGAATAAAACTGAATTCGGGATTCACCTGGATGTGGGACGTTCCATAATACTCGAAGGCCGTAAACTTTTTTGGAAATGGATTTCCATCTTCGTCGGGCTTTACGCCGTGACTAAATTTATTCCAATCATCCCAAATTTCAGGGTGATCTTTGATCCACTGTTTTTGAAATAAAACCCAGTTAGGGGATTCTTTGGTAAAAATAAAGGGCTCAAAATTGATGATCGGAGCTTCTGCTGTTATTTTTAATTGATTGAAACCAGTGCTTGTTTTGATGAAATCCCAGGTTTGGGCGACTTTGTCTTCTAGGCCGGGGTAATTGTAACCCTTCAGTTCGCCAATTAAAATCACGGGTCGATCATTCGCGGGTGACGGGGCGGTTGTTTGCGCCTTCAGAATTGGAGAAAGGCCTAAACATAACAATAAAATAAAAAACTTCATGGAAACCCCCATCCCCATGAATAGTTTTAATGGAGACGGCTTTAGGCGTCAAAGGATCCTTTTTTTTAAGCACATTTATGCATTGGATTAAGTAAGGGCCTGCTGCTGTTTGTTCCACATCTGTAAATATTCGCCATTCAAGGCCAAAAGATCCTGATGGCGACCGCGTTCAAAAATAGCCCCATTCTTTAAAACAATGATTTCGTCGGCATCAATCACCGTGGACAGTCGGTGAGCAATCACCAGTGTCGTGCGGTTTTGGGCCACCATTTTTAAAGAGGCTTGGATCTGTTTTTCATTATGGGAATCAAGGGCTGAGGTGGCTTCGTCAAAAAGTAAGATGGGCGGATTTTTCAGAATCGTCCGCGCAATCGCAACCCTTTGTTTTTCACCACCAGAAAGCTTAAGACCTCGTTCGCCGACAGGTGTTTCATAACCTTTTGGCAGAGTTTCAACAAATTGATGAATGTTCGCAAGCTGAGCGGCCGCGATCATTTCCGCATCACCTAATTCGGGTTTACCGTATTTTATATTATAGCCAATCGAATCGTTAAATAAAACCGTATCCTGGGGAACCACGCCAATGGCGGCACGGAGCGACTTTTGCGTGACGTGCCGGATATCTTGTTGATCGATTGTAATCTGACCCAATGTTACATCATAAAACCTAAAAAGAAGACGGGCGATCGTTGATTTTCCAGCGCCGCTGGGGCCAACAATGGCTAATGTTTGACCGGGGTGAACTTTAAAGCTGACGTTTTTTAAAATTTCACGGGAGGGTTCGTACTGGAAACTGACATCCTTAAATTCAATCACACCTTGGCTGACAATAAGTGCGGGGGCGCCCGGTTGATCGGGAACGCTGGCATGAACTTGGGCCAGCTCGAACATTTTATCCATGTCGACCAAGCTGTGTTTGATTTCTCGGTAGACGAAACCTAAAAAATTCAAAGGTAAGTAGAGCTGAATTAAAAAAGAATTCACCAGAACAAAATCACCGACCGTCAATGTTCCTTTAACGACGCCATCGCCGGCCATGATCATAATAATTAATAAGCCCATGCCAATAATCACCGACTGCGATGTGTTTAATAATGAAAGTGAGGTCTGACTTTTTACGGCGGCCGCTTCGTAGCCCGCGAGAGACCGATCAAATCTTTGATACTCATGCTCTTCATTGCCAAAATATTTGACCGTTTCATAGTTCAGCAAGCTATCGATGGCGCGGGTGTTGGCAAGGCTTTCTTCGCTGTTCATTTTTTTACGATATTTTAGGCGCCATTCCGTGATTGAAAGAGTCATCACAATATAAATACTGATCGTTGCAAAAACCACGGCCGCATAAAAATAGTTAAAGTGGTATAATAAAATTCCTGTCACCAGAAAAATTTCCAGTAAGGTCGGTAAAATATTAAAAGTCATAAAATTAAGGACAAACTGAATGCCTCGGGTGCCGCGCTCGATCACCCTAGAAAGTCCGCCAGTTTGCCGGGACAGATGAAATTCCAAGGATAAGCTGTGCAGATGTTTAAAAGTATTTAATGCGATGGTTCTTTGGGCATGTTGGGCCACTTTGGCAAAAACCAGATCGCGGATTTCACCAAAAGTTTGCACCAGAATTCGGGCCAAAGCATAAGAGACAATCACTGCCAGGGGCAAAACCAAGGGTCCATCTTTTAGCGAAAATCGATCAATCGCCGTTTTAAGTAAAAATGGAACATAGACATTTAAAACCTTTGCGCCCACCAAAAACAAAATGGCAATAAGAACGCGAATTTTTAATTCAAATTGTCCGTTGGGCCACAAGTAGATGCCCAAAGTTTTAATGGTCTGCCAGTGGCCGGCCTTGGGACTTTCGCTATCGACATTAAAGGATGTACTGGGTCGCATTTTTAGATTTATACTCCGATCATGAAATCTAGCATTTTGATTCCAAAAGGCAATACGCAAAAGGGTGTCAATCACCAGGTTTACCAATTCCTGCAAGAGTCTTTGGATTTGAAGCGACCTTTAAAAATGATTGATGTGCCTTGCGGCGATGGAACTTTTGCCACTTTTATTAAAAACAATCATCCGCAAGTGCAGATGATCGGAATTGATTTTTTTGCGGATGCCGGCCAGCCAAATTTTGAATTTCATCAACTGTCAGCGCATGATTATTTTCGCGATCACAAGCCCGCACAAGTGGATGCTTTAACCTGTATTAGTGGGATTATGTGTTTTGATGGCATCGTCGATTTATTTAAAGCTTTTCACAAGGCTTTGAAATCGGGTGGTGTCTTGGTGGTGACCAACGATAATGTCATGACAGTTCGTGATCGGTTGAGTTTTCTTTTTTTTGGTCAGTTTAAGCGCTTCAAACTTTGTTATGACACCAACGAAGGCAATTGGAATTTAGTTCTGCCGCAAGCCCTTCGAATGTTATTTGCGAGGCATGAATTTAAAAATATCAAAATAAAATACACATCGATTTACACGGAAGATTATTTATTTTTGCCCATAGCTATTTTAATTTATCCGCTCTTTTTTATTTATTTGATGACGCGGAAAAGTTCCATTTCGCGATCGGAGCGACGGAAGCTTTTTCCATTCCAAGCTTTGCTGGCGCGCCATTATGTTATTTTTGGTGAAAAGTAAGCCGAATCAATCAAACTTCAAAAATACCAAGGCTCCAAAGCTAAAATCTTGATCAAGGTCTAGTTTTATCAGTCCTTTTTTGGGCCAATAAGCTTGTCTTTGGTCGAGGTTTTTCGTCCGATAATGCAAGTAAATTCATATATGTTTATACAGCAATACGCCCTATTTAGAGTTTTTGCCAAAGTCAGCAAAGTTTTATAATCAGGACGAGCAAAAAGTCCGTAGGACCATCTTTGGTCGCAAGTCTTTAGTGTGAAAAACTCGATCTTCGGAGAGAGAACGCAAAACTTTGACGCGTCCTAGGATGAGAAAAGGGCTTGTCCTGTTTTGAGATGTCAAATTCTGAGACGTTATTCACTAAAATTAAACTTACGACATGGATATGCCGAAAGATTAAGGGTAATGGTACGTAGAAAACTGCCGGATTTTATTACGAATATTTTAAATGGAAGCGTCGCTTCCCGTATTAAATTTTTATCTTCATGGATTTTAGTTTTGTTTCTGACGTCTTGCGTGGCGAGTGTTAACGAGCCCACCAAAGACGACCCCATCATCACGGCGGCTTTGAAATTTTCTTACACCTTCGGCGGCCCCGGTGAATCCACGATTGATTTTGGTACAATTGCTACGACCTCTACAAAAAATTTGCTGGTTTATGTTTCAAACACAGCACCAGGCCCGATCACCGGCCTCGCACCGGGATTGCTAGCGGCCCCTTTCACATACCTTGGTGGCACTTATCCGGGAACGGCCGGCACGTGTTCAACCAGTTTACCGGTTGGCGGCAGTTGTACTTTGGCGCTGCAGTTTTCACCACCGATCACCAGTACTTTTTCGCAAGCTCTGACGCTGAATTTTTCTTTTGCAACTTTAAGTTTTGCTTCGTCGGTGACCCTGACTGGAGCGGGTGCGCCGCCGGCCTTGCTGACTCTTTCAGATGCGCCATTTTACGATTACAGCGTTCGAAATGTTGGTTCGACTACAAATCATATTTTCACAGTTTCAAACTTGGGTGGAGTGCCTGCAACTTCGATGATTGGAACGGGATTAGGCCCTGAATTTATTTTCGCAGGAGGATCTTATCCTGGCACCGGCGGAACTTGTTCGGGAACTTTAGCCAACGCCAGTAGTTGTACAGTGGTGGTTAGCTACATCCCGCCTTTTACAGGAAGCTTTAGCGACACAATTCAAATTGATTACATTGACGGTCTTGGCGCCCAGTCAGCTTTGCGAAATGTTCAGGGAACTGCCATCGTTGCCGCCATGTTACTTGTGTCCGACGGACCCGCTTACGATTACGGTGCGC
>JAYWEU010000027.1:0-2565 GCA_043779385.1 Pseudobdellovibrionaceae bacterium | reverse complement strand
CTGAGGCGAAAGAACAACTGCAGGTATTACTTCGGCTAATCTAAACGGCTGAGTAAATGCCTTCGTCGAATAAATGTCTGAAGCCCCTTTATTGGCTTCTAACTCGGGATCAATAATGGTTCCATAAAAATCCCGCAAACGACCAAGGGCCGCAGGATTTACAATCAAAGCAGTTTCATCATTAGCCACAGCCACTGAAGAGCCACCCATCCCCAAATAACGAATGCCTCGATAAAAATCGATTCGCTCTTGCGCAAATAAAGTGACGGATCCTAACTGTAGGATTGCAAAAAACAGAATGGCTTGTAGCTTTCTCATTTTTTTCATCACTCTTCCTGAGTTTCTTTTGGTCATCGGTGACCTCATCTATAGATCGGACGGACTGGTTCTCAAGTTGAGACAGTTTAAAATATTCTAGCCTTTGATCTAATCTTGATTCTTACGGCTCAAGGTCCCGCACAGATTTTCTATTTTTTCCCGATCATTCATGAAGATGTTTAATTGAGGCAGGAGTTTCTATGAAAAATCTCTTTGTTGTTTTGCTAGCCCTTGGCCTTGTGGCCTGTGGCAAAGAAAAAGATTCAGACAAAGTGGGCAATGCTCAGCTCTGCTTGGATCGTCTAGCTTCGAACTCGACACCTGCCGAAGTGACAGAATGCGTTTCTAAAGCCGACGGCGTTGAAACATCTGCCGCCTACGGCTTACGCTGTGCCGGAAGTTTTATGAAGGAAGGCTTCCTTAATCCGAATAAAATTATTTCAGCCATGAGCCAACTCAATGGCGGTTCAAGCGGGACTGTGAATTTTATGACTTTAATCACTTTCACCTCCACCGGCGCTATTGCAACCGACACGGCTAATTCTTCAACGGCCTTTGATTACTGCCTTCGGGGCGAAGGAAAGGGCTCCACTTTACTGGCGTCTTTTGGATTTATGGCGATGTCCGTGTATTCATTCATGAGGCTGAAGGCCATTCCCAACTGTTCCGGAGCGCCTTTAGCGTCAGGCTACGATTTTCAAACCTGCGCCACCAGTTTTGCAACGTCAAATCCGGCAGCTGTTATCGCCTTGAATGATCCAAGCACAGCGGATGCCGCCACAATTACAATCCAAAGAAGTATCGGCACGGTTTTAATTGCTGCAAGTAATATCAGCTGTACGGGCACGGCGGCCAATAGCTCTTTATGTTCAACAATCACGGCTTCGATCTCTGAAGCCGGTGGGGTCACTGCAGACCCAAGAGCCATTGCTGTTAGATTTTTTCTTAAATTAGGCCTGTAATAATTAAAAATTAAGATTCAAACGAAGCATGTACATCCGATTTTCCACAGGCTGTGAAAATGTTCCGACATCTTCGGAATAGGTCGCTAAATCTAAATTAAATATTGTAAACAAGGCTGAAATTCCCGCCGTCACATAACCCTGACTCAACCCAACTCGGTAGTGCCCCTTCCACCAGCTGCTCACGGCCCAGTCAAACTCAAAACCTAAGTGAGTTCCCTTGTGCCAATTCCAGTAAGGATGATTGATATCACGAATATCTAGAACCCCTCGCCCGCCAAAAATCCAAGCCGACGGGTATTCCCACTTTGTTCCAAGATCTAAAACTCGATACAGTTTTTCTGGGGCTTCTGTTTGAAGTTTATTAATTAATTTAAAAGAATTTTTGAAGCCTGTTTCGCCGACATTTCTAACGACCGCTCCAAATGTTGGCCGGGCCAGTCTTAAATAAGAAAAAATGCCCTCGGCTGGTAAGGTCGGCGTAAACAGCCAGCCTAAGTCCGCATCTACGGTATATCCTTCTCTTAAATCCTGAGCTGTCACAAGATTTGGATTCGCCGCAAGCTCTAGCGCTGTCACTGTTTTGCTAAAAAAGCCCCGGTTAACTAATTTTCCAGTCACACCCCAAGACATTCTGCCCGAAGACAAGCCACGAAAATCTGACCCATAGCCTAACGCCAAAGTTGAATCTCCATAGACAGAAAGATTAATCGCCGGCCCAACATTTTGATGCATTGTCATCTCGATACTTAAATCCATGGGGATAAATGCAATTCCCCAACCGGGTCGAACAAGGACGCCATTTAAAGGTGAAGCACGAAGACTAAAAGTTTTTCCATAATATTTTTCAATCGCTGCGATTTCGGCTGTTAATTTATCCGTGTCAGTCCCTGTTGTTGCGCCGGCGTCGTTAAAATCTTTTCCAGCTGCTGCGAACTTGGCTGAAGCCGCAAGATCAAAAAATAAATTCAGCTCACCATCTTCGCGCCGGGCAAGGCCAGCAGGATTGTAAAACAAAGCATTATAGTCATTCGCAACAGCAATAAACGCATCTCCCATTCCAAGAGCCCGAGGAGAAACATATTGATGATGAATGGTATTACTCACTCCACTGTCATCGGCCCATGCATAAGCCCCTGCCATGAAGGCAAAAAGGGCTAGTAGGAGTCTATTTTTGCTCCCGCGGATCATGAAAGGCCTCCCAATTTCTATTTAAAAATTGTAATCTTTTATTGAGGAATCTTGAATGCGTCTTTCACTGTTGTTCATTTTTTTGACCTTTGTC
>JAYWEU010000026.1:0-6894 GCA_043779385.1 Pseudobdellovibrionaceae bacterium | reverse complement strand
AATATCTTGTGAAAAAAATACTTAAAGCGGAAGGTGCCGAAGTCGTCGTTGCCAATGACGGATCCGATGGCGTGGAAGCGGCCTCTAAAGATGATTTTAATGTGATCTTGATGGATATTCAAATGCCTAAAATGGATGGATTTGAAGCCACGCACCTTCTGCGTGAAAAAGGTTACAAAAAGCCGATTATTGCCCTGACTGCGAACGCCTTAAAAGAAGAGCGTGAGCGAGCTCTTCATGAAGGATTCAATGCCTATTTAACGAAACCTTTGCATCGTCAGCTTCTGATTCGGTCCCTTGAAGACAGTCGGCTAACAACTAGTTGAAAGGGTCCAAGGCAAAGGGTATAAGACCCTTATTCCAGGAGGCTTTTTTTATGGCTAAAACAAAAAAGAAAAAATCAACGACCGTCAGTCCAGAAGCAATAGAACCTTCAAAGGTTCACTTAGAATTTTATGGCAGCGAGGCTCTTCGTCAGAAGGCGCCGCAAGCTTTTGAGTTGGCTGAAGCCGTGGCGGAAGAATGGAAAAAAGATGGTAATTTTCAAAAATTGCCTCTGACAAGCCCTTTAGCCCAACTGGTGGCCGCCGTTGGATTGCAAAGCGCTAAGCGAGTCGAGAAAAAATTAGAGGAAAAAGGCGTGATTTCAATGGCCAAGATGGGCCTTGAATTCGCTAAAACAAAATGGCCATTTAAAGATCAAAAGAATGAATCGATTTAATCGAATTCAATTGCTGGTGCAGGAAAATTTAAAACCCCTGCATCTTGAGCTTGAAAATGAAAGCTCTCAGCACTCAGTCCCGCCGGGCTCTGAAACTCATTTTAAACTTTTAGTTGTGGCCCATGATTTTCAAGGACTTTCCAGAGTCGATCGTCAGCGCTTGATCCATGGTTTACTAGATCAAGAATTTAAAGTGGGATTGCACGCCTTAACCATTCGGGCCATGACCCCTGAAGAGTGGGAAAAACAAAAGCCTGACAGCTTTGTTTCACCAAACTGTCAGGGATCCCGAGCTAAGCCTTCAAATTCCTGAGCCCGGTCTCGGAGTTTTTTAGTCAGATACTTTTTTTGGTCTTTTGTAAGACTTCGATAAAGGTCTAAAATATAATTTCGTAAATGAACCTGGTAAGTCTTCAGCGCTGTTTCATATTCGGGATCTCGTTCTTCCTCTAACTGATCCATATAATTTTTTAATAAAGTGCGAGAGGACCTAGCTTCTAAGAATTTTTTTAAACTGACCTGGCGGCTGCGAACCTGTAAATCCCAAGGGAAAGGGAAGGCCTTAAGATCTGTTTCCAAAGAAGCTCTTTGTTCAGAATTAAGGCCTCCCAGCCATTCGTCGGTCCATTTTTCAAATCTCTTTTTTTGCAATTTGAATTTATCTTTTTCTGTTCGTATTTCATCGGCATGTTTTTTTGTTTGTTCATTATATTTCTTCTTGAAATGTTCCATTTGATCAGGGGATGCCTTCATTGAAAAATCAAGCGCTGTCGTTTGAAATTGATCTAAGGCGATTCGGACAGTTTTTTGAAACTCAACCTGGAGTTGGTTAATTTCTTCGGCCGAAATTTTATCGGCATCGATCTGTTCGGCCACTTTGCGTAAGAATTTTGCAAATTGGGGAAAATTTTCTTTTTTGACTCGGGCTAGGTCCTTTTGAACCTGAAGTTTAAGATCCTTATTTTGTGTGTCGGTCAGATCAAAATAGGAATCGGTCTCTTTGACAATCATCCAGTCGGCCCACTTCATGGCCAGATCCATTTTTGAACAAGCTGACAATATCAGCAAAAGCGATATAAGTATGATTTTCATAGGTCGATCCTACCACAGGGTCAGGGTCCTAATCTTGACAAAATTTAAGGTTTCGAAAGGTCTTCGATCTTATTTTTAATCTCTTTTAAAAGAAGACGCATCTCCTGAAGTTTCTGGTCTTCTGGCGAAACTGTGTTTTCATACTTCTTAGACAGCTGTTCCCAGCTGTCTAAGGCGGATTTAAGGTCCGATTCGATGTGTTTCCACGGTTTTGTCTTTGTCTCAGGTTGATCGTTCATGATGTAGGTGATAATTAGAAAGGGTTAATGACACTTTGGCAAGCGGATAGGAGAAAAAATGTCTCAAGAAATTATTTATACAATGAAGGGTGTTTCAAAAGTTTATCCACCCAATAGATATGTCTTAAAAAATATTTATTTGTCTTATTTTTACGGCGCAAAAATTGGTGTCCTGGGATTGAATGGATCTGGAAAATCGACCCTGCTAAAAATCATGGCAGGCGCCGATCATGATTTTCTTGGTGAGGCCTTCCCAGCCCGCCAAATGAAGGTCGGGTATCTGCAGCAAGAGCCTCATCTTGACCCGCTGTTGAACGTCAAAGAAAATATCTTTTCTGGGATGGGCGAGCTGCCGGCTTTGATGAAAAGCTTTAATGAAATCAATGAAAGTTTCAACGATCCAAATCTAGATCCCGATAAAATGAATACTCTGATAGAAAAGCAAGGCGAGATCCAAGAAAAAATTGAAGCCTTGGGTGGATGGGAAGTCGATCAGAAGATTGAACTTGCGATGGATGCCTTGCGATGTCCAGACGGAGACCTTCCCATCACCAATTTATCAGGTGGCGAAAAACGCCGAGTCGCCCTTTGCCGTTTACTGATGAGTCAGCCGGATATCTTATTATTAGACGAGCCAACGAATCATCTGGATGCGGAATCAGTCGGTTGGCTGGAGCAGTATTTAGCAAAATTTCCGGGCACTGTGATCGCCGTCACTCATGATCGTTATTTTTTGGATAATGTCGCTGGCTGGATTCTTGAGCTTGATCGCGGTGAGGGCATTCCTTGGAAGGGAAATTACTCGTCTTGGCTGGATCAAAAAGACAAGCGTTTGGCGCACGAGCAAGCCACCGCTGGGAAAAGACAAAAAACTTTAGAGCGGGAATTGGAATGGATTCGAATGTCACCAAAAGCTCGACAGGCCAAAGCAAAATCCAGAATTTCTGCTTACGAAAATCTGATTAAAGAACCGTCGCCAGAAAAGCTGCAAGAAATGTCGATTTATATCCCAGCCGGCCCACGTCTTGGGGACTTAGTGGTCGAAGGCAAAGGCTTAACCAAAGGTTACCAAGGTAAGCTTCTATTTGATCAAGTTGATTTCTCTATTCCAAAAGGTGCTATCGTTGGTGTTATTGGCCCGAATGGTGTCGGTAAAACAACGCTTTTCCGCATGATCACAGGCCAAGAAAAACCAGATGGTGGCGAACTTAAAATTGGCGAGACCGTGAAGCTGGGATATGTCGATCAAAGCCGCGAAACTTTAAACCCTGATAAAACAGTTTTTGATGAGATTTCTGACGGGCACGATATGATTGCTTTAGGCATGAAAGAGGTTCCTAGCCGAGCCTATGTGTCTTGGTTTAATTTTTCCGGCAACGATCAGCAGAAAAAAGTGGGGACCTTATCGGGCGGCGAAAGAAATCGCGTCAACATGGCAAAAATCCTCAAGCAAGGTGCGAATCTTTTATTGCTTGATGAGCCGACCAATGATCTAGACGTGAACACCATGCGAGCACTTGAAGATGCTCTGTTAGAATTTGGCGGCGCAGCCGTCGTGATCTCCCATGACCGATGGTTTCTGGATCGAATTTGCACCCATATTATGGCCTTTGAAGGGGATTCGCAGGTTTATTTTCATAACGGGAATTTTTCTGATTACGAAGAGGACCGTAAGAAGCGTTTCGGCGACGAAGCGGCTCCGAAGCGAATTAAATTTAGAAATATTCATTGAGGAAGCATTGTTTGAAGGTGCTGGTAAAAGTCCAGCCTTTGAAGAGGCTTTGAAATGTGTTGTGCAAACCCAGCCTCTAAACATTGACTGATATCTTTGGCCATTGCATGTGCAGAAACAGCCCAAACAGGCCCTAAAAATCCGGCGGCCCGAAGTTTTTTTAAAGTTTCAAAGCCGTCCATTTCAGGCATCATTAAATCCAGGAGAATCAGGTCGTATTTTACGAATTGGACTTTCTCGATCGCTTCAAGGGATGACGTTGTCGAATCAACGTAGGCTTCAGTTCGCTTTAAAATGCACTCTAATAAACGAATATTATCGATCAGATCATCAACCACCAAAACTTTCCAGCCCCTTAGGTCTGGAGGTCCATGAAGCGGGATGGCGTCATTTTCCTGACTTGAAGATGCATGATTCTGAAAGGATTTTTGATTTTTGATTTCGGCTCGGAACCAAGATCCCTCGCCGGGACGACTTTTGATCAATTTCAAATCACCCTCAAGGCTGCGTGCCAAACTGCGCGCCAAAGGCAGGCCAAGACCCGAACCTGGCTTGTCTTTATGAACTTGCATGTAGGTCTGAAAAATATCTGATTGGCAGTTGAGGGGAATCCCCTGGCCAGAATCAATCACATCAAAATACAGCAAAGAATTAGCCTGGCTGTAAGAGACCTTTAAAACAAGACCCCCCTTTTCGGTGTTTTTCACAGCGTTGCAAATAAGGTTCATAAGGACTTGTTTAATTCTGACCTCATCAGAAAAAAAACAATGTGGTAACGAAGTTAAAATATCTTTGTGGAAAAGAAGATTTTTTTCTGAGCATTTTGATTTCAGTAAGACTTCGATCTCATCCAGGAAATGGCAACAGTTGATCGGGCCCACAGAAAATTCCATCTGGCCCGCTTCAATCTTTGAGAAATCTAAAATATCATTAATAAGTCGGCCTAGCATTTCACTGTTTCGTTGGATTGTATGAATTAAATAACTATTGGCTGGAGTTAATTGGCTCGAGCTGACCAATTCTTCTGCAAAGCCAAGAATTAATCCTAAAGGAGTGCGGATCTCGTGGCTCATGTTAGCTAGGAAAATGCTTTTTGCCTGGGCGGCTTTTTCGGCGGCCAAACGTAACTGTTCAAGTTCTTTTTGCTGACGTTCGTGGGTTGAAATTTCGCTGCGCAAGCGAGTGACGATCGTTTCTAAAGTTTTTTCTAGTAACATAGACCCCCCTCATCGCACCGAAGCCAAAGCGACTTTCGTATATGTTGGTATAATCTAAAATTTGTTTTATGCAAAAGAACTTTTTATTTTTTTAATTTGATGGGCAAGGATCGATCTTGATTTGGAAGCTACAGACTCATTTACTTTGGAGGAAAAGAATTCTTAGTGAATCATAATGGGTTTTTAGCAAGACAAACATTTTTTGATCACCGCCGCGGTCGGGATGAAAAACTAAAGCCAGTTTACGAAATGAAGTTTTTAATTCGTCGGCTGAGAAATCAGCTTCCAGCGCAAACTTGGATTGAGCAAAAAATTGAAAGGACAATTTTTGCGAATCGCTGAACTGGTGAACAGGGCCGGTTGTTCGTACTTTGACCTCGGCCTTTGGAGCAGAGTCAAAATTCCGGCGGGGGCTGGCCTTTGGAGGAGGGGGTGATTGATACTGAGCTCTGGATTTAAATTCAAAACGGCCGACTTGGCCGATCAAAAACGCAAGACCGGCAGGATCTAAACTGGCAGGCGGGGTGGGTTGAAAAGAGGGCTTCGGTCCCATTTTTTCCTGCAGAATTTCTTGAAAGGACTTTGTCGACATCCCCTCTGATCGGCTGAAAATTCGGGGTCTTGAGTCCTAAAGAAGTCCATTTCAGAGGAGAAATACGTCAAAAAGCGTCAAAAATATGGTCTTTTCCCTGCTAGAAAGTAACTTTCTAGAGGTGAATGACCTTGTAAAAAGGACTTTTTCAGACAACAGATCTGCTTTTCCCCTCTGAAAAACGGCAAAAAGGGTGGTTTTCAGAGGGGAAACTGGCATTTTCCTGATTTCTCGAGGGGAAATATAAAAAAAATGAATTTTTCCTGATTTTTCTTTGGACAAACGCTTTAACTTGGCTACACTGATCTCGAGTTTAAACAATTTTTCAAACAAAAATGTTTTGAGAAAAACAACCATTTAACGGAGGAACGATTACAATGGCTAAGAAAAAAGCGACAAAGAAAGCAGCTCCTAAAAAAGCAACAAAGAAAGCAGCTCCTAAAAAAGCCGCTAAAGCGACAAAGAAAGCTGCTCCTAAAAAAGCCGCAACTAAAAAAGCTAGCGGAGCAAAACGCAAGCCAAATCCAGCTTTTATGAAAGCTTTAACTCCATCTGCAGCTTTAGCAGCAGTGATCGGCGCGGGCCCAGTTCCTCGCACTGAAGTTGTTAAAAAATTGTGGGCTTATATCAAGAAGAACGATCTTCAAGATAAAAACAACCGTCGTAACATCAATGCTGATGACAAATTGAAAACTGTTTTCGGTAAGCCGACAGTAAATATGTTTGAAATGACTAAAATCGTTAACAAGCATCTGAAATAGTCTTAAGCTTATTAATAGAAATTGAAAAAAAGGCCTGGTCTCAAAACCAGGCCTTTTTTTATGTTTTTTTTTCGTGGGCCCAGGCCAAGTTCCGGTCTTACCCTCATTCAAACGGCCGCCCAAGGCTTTCAACCTGAAGGTTCGTATGCGCTTCAACAAGCGCCTGGATTCTCCCCTGTGCAGCCTTGCCTTCCTGGGGCCCCTCTGTTACAAAAGAACCATCCTTTTCAACACCTATTTTGGAGCAACTTTTGGCGATTAAACCCTTGTCCATGGATGAAGTTAAAAAAATGGAAAAGGTCTGCCGAGTGGCTGCCGAAAGTTTAAATCATGTCGCTAAGTTTGTCGTAGCAGGGACTTCAACCAACGAACTGGACAAAATAGTTCATGACTTTATGCTGTCGCATCATTCAGTTCCAGCGCCCCTGGGTTATCACGGCTACCCTAAATCCATTTGTACATCGGTGAATGAAGTCGTTTGTCATGGCGTCCCTGATGATTATAAATTAAAAGATGGCGATATTATCAATGTTGACGTAA
>JAYWEU010000025.1:0-2585 GCA_043779385.1 Pseudobdellovibrionaceae bacterium | reverse complement strand
ACGGATTTCGGTCGCGCCATTGATTTTAATTTTTGTAATATTCCACCGGTTAATTTTCTAACAAGTTCAAAATAAGCCTGGCTGACCGGTGCTTTTGGATTACTTAATACAAAGGGTGTAAATTTTTGTAATGAAGCGGCACTTGTTAAATCATCTTGCGGAATCAGACCAACTGCAGGCAAAGCCAATTGATTCGAAATCGCCTGGGGATTAATGCCAGCTGGGGAAATTTTATTAATCACTAACTGAAACATATCTTTCGGGAATGTGGCCGAAAAAAGATCATGCATTAAACGTTGAGTTTGTGTGACGACTAGAAGCTCTGGCGTTGTGACAATTAAAGAAGCTGTGGCATCAAGTAAAATCGCACTTTGTAAAGGCATCAGGTCATTGCCAAGATCAACAATAATAAATTTGTACTGCCGACTTAGATATTCAAGAAGTTTGGTCACAAGCTCAGGATTTACATCTAAGCGTTCTTCGGGGCCACGAACAGCGCCGATATAGTGCAAACCAGAGCCATGCACCGTTACGATTTGATTGGGATTCATTGAATTCAATGAGGCTGTCGTTTGCGTGAGCTCACGTAAGGTTTTATTGGGTTTTAAACCCAAAATAACATTTTGATCGCCAACACTTCGTGAATCCGCATCAATCAATAAAACGGATTGGCGAAGTTCTGTCATCAAGGCACAGGCTAAATTGGCTGCAACGACGCTTTTTCCAACGCCGCCTTTACCGCCAATCACACCGATCATTGTACAACCTGGATTTAATGCCAATTCGTCCCCCGAAATAAGATCGGCAGATTTCTTGTCTGAATCGAGTCTAGAACCCGGGCGTCGAAACCAGGTCTAGTCGTGCATTCTGAATTTCTTTTTAATCTGCTCAGAGCCCGCGCTAGCAGACGCCTTTACGACAGGGGTTACAAAGACCACGAACTGGCTTTGCTTTCGTTGGAAGGTCTTAGAAGCATATAGGTTAATGATGGGATTTTTCGCTCCCGCCGGTAAACGGTTGTAGTCCGTAAAAGTGGCATTACGAATGAGGCCGCCGACCGCAGCACTTTGTTTGTCGCGCACGGAAATTTTAGTATTGATCGTATTATTGCTGGTGATCGGAGCGCCTTTGCTGTCAGTGCCCAATAAATTACTTAATGAAAATTCCATGTCCATGCTCACTGTCCCTGAATTTCCAGCTAAAATCACACCAGTGATCGCTGCACGAATTCCAATTTCTGCAAACGCGGTTCCTTGCGCACCATCTTTTCCTAGGACCGAATAAGGCTGATTGGTGACCTGCTTAATTTCACCTTTTTTTCCATCTTCAACCACTAAACTGGTGCTTTCCAAAATCCTTGCGTGGCCATGTTCTTTCGCCCAATTTAAACGCGGTAATAAATTACCAATCGTGGCTGTTAAAGTTGTGACGACGCCGCCACCACCACTGCCGCTGCTGATGGCGATATTAGAACCATCTTCACCCAATGAAGGCGCCCAACCGATATTGAAAGCTTTTGAGTAGTCTTTATTCAGCTCAACGAAATGCACAACCATCTGAATCAGCTTTGGCGGTGGTTGATCACCTTTTTCTTTGACGGCGATTAAGTTAATCACACAATCGTTGATACACTTTCGAACTTTAATCAGGCCTTTTTCTTCAGACTCTTCGACAACGATATCAGGAACGTAGATCTTAGATATAATTTCGGCTTTGCTTTTTTCGTCTTCACTGTTGGCGTATCCAGTCAGTACAAATTTGCCATTCACGGCTTTGACGTCAATTTCAGGATTGTTGATATCTCTTGAAATAAATTCAGCAATTTTCTTCTGAGCTAACGGGCTGATCGTCACCAGCATCGATGCCTGATCGCCGAACTGTTGAATGACTCTGTAAATGCGGCTTAGATCTTTTGGCAATAACACTTGACCATCGACAACAACACGATTGTTGATGACCTTAATCGAGACGCCTTCAATATCACCTATAAGAGAGCGGATTTCTTTTGCGACTTTTTCAAGATCGCTTTTTTTAACATCGATTTGATATTCAACAACTTTTTTCTGAGTCTTCTTATCAATAACAGTTAAAGTTCCAAAACCTGGTTTTTTTGGGCTGACGCGGAAAATATTCTGTTGTTTAGAATACTCGACGCCTACGATATTTCTAAAATCACCTTTGGTTTCTATATTTTCAGGCATTGTAGGAAGCTTTACTTCCTGTTCGATACCCATTGTCAGCGTGATGTATTGGCGTGTTCGGTAAGACGTATCTTCAAGGTCGTCCTCGGCGCGAACCGTGAGGGAGAAATTTAAAATCATGCACATGATGTATGTGATAAAGAATCTCATCCCCATCCCCCTGTTCAAAAAAACTAAAACTTAAAGGCGCCGATAAGAACTGTTGTTCTTAGGTGGCGCTGGCTTCGGCGGCACATACGCCGGAGCTTGAAACACCGAAGGTGCGACAACTGGAGCCGCATCTAGCGATGGTCTGCCTAAAACTGACTCAGCCGTAGAGCTGGGTAATCTTGAGGGAGCCGCTTGGTCATTCGGATTCCTCAGGGTGAAATAAATATTGCCCGG
>JAYWEU010000024.1:0-6929 GCA_043779385.1 Pseudobdellovibrionaceae bacterium | reverse complement strand
CAGAAAATTGCTCTAAGTTTTTAAAAAGAAACCAGGCTAGCCAAACACTTTCACCTTTGCCAGCATGCCCAACGCGATTCATGCCATCATTCCAATCGCCGGCGCCCATCAATGGCAAGCCGTGCTCACCAGTGGGTAGGCTTTTATCTAAGGCTCTGACACAGTGATTGTACAGTGTTGCACTGTTATGGGACACGGCCGGTGCATAATAAGAATTTTCTTGATCGGGCCTTAGAAGCGGTCCCTCTAGAAATGAAATTTCAGCCTCTAAAATTGAAAGATCATTGGTGACTTTAAGATAATGAAAAACCACATAAGGTAACCAAATTAAATCATCGGAAAATTGCGTCCGCACGCCTCTTCCTGCGGGTGGATGCCACCAATGCTGAACATCCCCTTCCACAAATTGCCGACTGGCCGCCCTTAGGATATGCTCGCGGGCGATCTTTGGCTGACTGACCGTTAAGGCCATGACATCTTGCAATTGGTCTCGGAAGCCATAAGCTCCACCGGCCTGATAAAACCCCGTCCGCGCCCAAAACCGACTGGTCAATGTTTGATAAAGCAGCCAACGATTCAGCATCAGATTCATTGCTTTATCAGGTGTTTGAACCTGAACTTTATTAAGTATTTGATCCCATGATGATTTTACTTTTTCTAAAAGTTGTTCCGGCTTCTGAAATTGAATCTTTAAATGAGAAATCATTTCTCGAGCTCGCACTCGATTTTCGGCTTGGCCCAAAAAGAAAGTGATCGTCTTTTTTTCGCCGGGCGCCAGATGAATATTTAAATCCAAAGCGGCGCAAGGATCCAAGGCCGCTCCGACCCGACCCGATAAGCCCGTGCGCCGAAACATTCCCGCCGGCGCATCCATGCTTCCATTTCTGCCAATAAACTCGGTGCGGTCGCCAGTGAAGGAACGGTGTCCTTCGTTGATCAACGCAAAAGATATTTGCGTGCCATATTCAGAATTTCTAGCATTATGGGCAAAGATCGCGCCCGCCGTTTCATCGAACTCGGTGACGGTGGTCGGTGCCATGGTCGATCTTGAAAATCCTAAAACCCATTCGACATAAGAGCAGATCACAAGATTTTTAATTCCTTTTGATCGGTTTTCAAGGGTCAGCGAAGAAATTTTAACCGGCTGATCCCAAGCCACATATTGATAAAGATCACTGTAAACGCCATGAGACAAATGCTCGAAGCGGCTGTAGCCTTGCGAGTGATGAACAATGTAACTGGTGTCTTCAACACGGATAGGCAGGGCTGTTGGAGACCATAAGGCTCTAGTCTCCACATCCAGAATATAAAAAGCTTCCCCCGATGGATCACTGACAGGATCATTTTGCCAAGGTGTGATTTGGTTTTCACGACTGTTATGCGCCCAAGTATAACCCGACCCACTTTCGGTCGCTAAGAAACCAAACTGTGAATTAGCAATCACATTGGACCAAGGCATCGGCGTCTTTTCAGTCCCTTTTAGGGATATGATATATTCCTTGCCATCTTGCGAAAATCCTCCAAGCCCATTAAAAAAATCAAGCTTTGGAGTTGGCAGTAAGGGTCCGCCCTTTTTCTGAATGGCCGGAGACTGATCGGCCGCAAAAACATGCTTATCAACAATCACGCGGGTGCGCTTCACTTGCTCAGAAAGACTTCCTTGCCGGCCAGAAAGAGTCGCCCTTGAAAATGAAAATAAAAGATGGCGGTCTTCATTCGAAAGCTTATCGGCGCGAATCACGAAGGCCTTCCCCCGACGATGAGAATAATTTTGCGTGGGGGCCGTGGCTTTATAGACTAATGATAAGAGCGAGTTTTGTAAATCTTCGGCATAGGATGTTGCTTGCTCATTGAAAATGACAAGATCAAAAGGCAAACCCTTGCTGGCCAAATATTCATGGGCCTTCAACAGCTGACGAATAATTCCACGATCTTCAAACTGATCAATTCGAACTAAAGCGATTGGATCATCCCCTGAAATTCCAAAGCCCCAGAGCCCCGTGACATCCTTCGCATTTCGCTTAATAATTTCGCCGGAAGGACGCAAGGAAGAATCCGAATAAATCAATCGCGTCGCCAATCTTTGAAAAAGATGGGCTTCGTCAGGTTCAATATTAAAATAGTGAAGCTTCACTTGGGCCTGCGTCCAAGTCAGTCCAGCAACCCGATCATAAATCATTTTTGAATGAAACTTATCCGCAAGGTGCAAGACCTCTTCCCGAGTTTTAGCGACCACGGTTGAAAAAGTAATATGGCTTGAGCCACCGATCGGCAAAAAGACTGTCGTTCGTAAGCTCATGATAGGATCTAGCACGGATCCCGTGGTGTTCGAAAGCGGGTTTAAATCTGACATCGCTTGAGGATTTCTAATCGTTCGCCCGCGCCCCAAAAACCGATTGCGATCCGTTTCATATTCAGTCCGGCCAAAAGCCTGCGCATCGGTTTGTAAAACAACCGCCATCCATGTTTCAGATTCAGTGGCTGATCTTGGCCTTCGCCAAGCCAATAACGTTTTTAGCTCGGAGATATATTCAGTTTGAATAAATAAATTCGAAAAGGCCGGGTGGGCGATATCGGCCAACTGCGAATTCAAAACAACTTCTGCATACGAGGTTATTTCGATTTCACGCTCGGTGTTTCCATTGTTTTTTAAAGTCAGCCGGCGAATTTCTGCATGATCTTCAGGAGAGACAAAAATTTCAAGATCGCTGGATATTTTTTGATCTGACCTGACAAAGCGGGCGCGGTCTTCATAGAACGTCACTTCGTAACTGTCAGGTTCGACGCAAGTGGGTTGATAGCCGGCCGACCAGACTTTATCACTTTCAAGATCTTTTAAAAATATATAATGTCCCCACTGATCGCAAGTGACGTCTTCTCGCCACCGAGTCAGCGCCAAATCTTGCCAACGACTGTAGCCCGATCCCGAGGAAGTTAACATCACCGAATATTCACCATTCGAAAAAAGTTGAGTCGTGGGAACAGGACGATGAACGGTGTGGTATTGACGCGAAACATGCTCGGTGTCTTCGCGAACTAAGGCCACTTGAAATATCTCTTTGGCGGGTTTTGCAACGCTGACATTTCTTGGCATCCGCTCTTGCAGCAAAAGTTCAGTGGCTTGAACCATGGGCTCGGCGTGAAAGCGATCTCGCATGATTTCGTTTTTAAAAATATTTGCAATCGCCACTAACGACATGCCTTGGTGATGAGCCATGTAGGCCTTGATCACAACTGAAGTTTGCCCTTTCGGAAGGCGCGCGGGTGTAAAATCAATGGCTTCGTAAAAGCCATATTGACCACGCCCACCAAGGGCTTGAATTTTTCTTAAATTTTCAACTCCTGAGGCCGATTCAAACATCGATCCTAAAATTGTTGCATAGGGAGCCACGACAAGATCAGCGCCTAATCCCCTTTTTAATCCTAAATCGGGCACACCAAAGTTTGAATATTGATAAGTTAAATGAATATCGCGCTTGTTATAAGCGGACTCTGAAATTCCCCAAGGCACGACTTTTTCAGAGCCATAAAGAATTTGTCTCTGAACCGCCAATTCACAAGTTTGGGAAATTAAACTGCCGTCAGGTTCTCTCATGACTAGCGATGGCATCAGGTACTCGAACATCGAACCCGACCATGAGACCAACATGGCGCCCTCTGACACTTTTGTGAGTCCCCGACCCAGCTGGAACCAGTGTGACGCTGGAATATCTCCTTTTGCGATCGCGATAAAACTTGTCAGCCTTGCTTCAGACGCCAGTAAATCATAGTAGCTTGAATCCAATGCTTTATCATTGACTCGATAACCAATGGAAAAGAGCTTTCGACTTTTATCAAAAAGAAGATTGAAATTCATATTATTAAAAAGCACGTGGCAATGATCATGCAAATGAATCATCTTCTGTTGGAATGTTGAAGCATTGATCAGTGCCTGTTCAAAGCAGCTGATCATTTTGCTGACACGCCTCTGAAGGACTTCATCATTCAACCACTTTTTATTTTTAAGCTCGATCAAATCGCTTAAAATACCTTCACTGTGCGCTGCCATTTCATGCAAGGGCAGCCGCAATGTAAAACGGCTTTGAATTTCATCCCAAACTCCCTGCGCTTCGCTTGATAGAATTTGGGAATTCTGAACTTCTTTTAACCAAGGAAAAAAATAGTCAATATCCCGGTCAAGACTGGTGGCCGTCTGTAAAATACTGTTCGTCCAGAACTTAATTAAATCGGAATCACGCTCTTCGGGGGTGACAATTGTTTGTGCTTTCAAGGATAAATTTTCTGCTTTAGTTAAAACTTTCTTCCAAAGAGCAGCATTAAAAATATTTAAAAAGTCTGGCGATAACAATTCTTCTTTTAAGTCTTTAATTAACACTGAAAATCCTGAAGGCTCGGAACTTTGGCTGCCATCGAAGGGTCCATAAATCTCTTGGCACACGTCTTCAAGGACAAGAACTGCATCTGTGATTCCCTGCGAATAAGTAAATACAGGAATTGGATGGGTTGCAATTTCAAGACACCCTTGCGAAACCGCTAGGAGATGGCCCGCTAAATTTCCGTTATCAACCGCCGAAATATATTTAGGCTCTAGCGCCCGGGCTTCACGAGTTTCATACCAATTAAAAAAGTGGCCTTCAAACTTTGGAAGATCCGTAAGGCTGTTCAATGTTTGGGATAAACGCTGCGCCAACTCAGAAGTGCCGATCCAGGCAAAATCTTTGGCCGCCAAGACGGACAACAAATATAAACCAAAATTAGTCGGAGAACTGCGATGGGCTAATACGGGTATAGGAGTCTCTTGAAAGTTATCGGGCGGTAAAAAATGATCTTCTTCAGTCACAAATGTTGTAAAAAAACTCCAGACTCGGCGACCGGCCAGTCTTAAATATTGGACGTCTTTCTTTCTTAAGGGCTTGATTAATTTTGGCTTGGGCGGAGAACTCATTTGCCGAGCAATCAGCGGGGCCCCCATCCACAAGACAACGAAAGGTAGAAACTTAATAAAGTCCTGGGAATTAAAAAAGAGCACAAAGCCAGACCCCAGAAATGTCAGAATCAAAGACCCAATATAGCTTTTAAAAAAGTAATTAAACGATACATTAGCCGCGGCTTGCGCTTGAGCGGCCGTTGTCCACTCTAACATTTTTCGCTGGCTGATAAAAATTCGATACAGAGACCTGCTAATGGCATCGATGGAATTCCAGCTTTGCCGCGAAAGCAGGATGATCTGAAAAGCAATGCGCTCAAGACCGAATAAGAAATCGGTCGCCGCAAAACGCATTTGGTCCCGCCATGAAATTTTTGTTCCAATATTAAGGAGCTCGGCAATCACTGCAAGCAAAGTCGTCATCGAAAAACTAAGTAAAACGATTCCAACCCATAAAAACTGCTGCGTTGTCGGGAATGAGAAGGCTAATATCAGCAAGAAAAAACAAGCAGGACCTAGCAACGATCTTCGTAGGTTATCGATGATTTTCCAGGCGCCTAATGCGGGTAAACATTGCCCGCCTCGGCCTAAGAGCCATGGCAATAGTTGCCAATCTCCGCGGGTCCATCGATGACTTCGAGCAAAAGCGACCTCCGTATGAAATGGAAAATCTTCTAAAAATTCAACGTCACTGATCAAACCGCAACGGGCAAAGATGCCTTCGAATAAATCATGACTTAATAAAGAATTTTCTGGGATCCGATCAATCAGGGCCTCTTCAAAAATTTTAACATCGTAAATTCCTTTTCCGGTGTAGGACCCTTCACTAAATAAATCTTGGTACACATCAGAAATCGCAGAAGCATAAGGATCTAAACCGGCATCCCCCGTCGAAATTCGTTGAAAAACAGTGCTGTCTTTTAGCGAAGGCAGAGCGGGCGTGATTCGCGGTTGAAGAATTCCATAACCACCAGTGACTCTGCCAGATTCACTGTCAATCCTAGGTCGGTTTAAAGGATGCGCCAGGGTCCCAATCAGCTGAAGAACCGAGCCGTTCGGAAGTCGCGTATCAGCGTCTAAGGTAATGACAAAACGAACATCTTTAGGAATTGAAACGGGATTTTCATCTAAACTAATAAATGATGTATCTATATGACCTAATGCCAGCCGATTAAATTCGTGCAGCTTTCCGCGCTTTCGCTCCCAACCCATCCATTTTCCTTCACGGGGATTGTACAAGCGTCGACGATGAAAAATATAAAATCGAGGAGGTTCAGCTGTCTTCGTTGGATATTTATTATTCAGTTCGTCCAATTTATTTTTAGCAATTTCTAAAAGTTTAATGTCTAAAAAAGTATTTTCTGAGTCGCTATCGGCGACATCACTCAGGAGGGCGAAATAAACATTCTGTTCGTTATTAGACAAATAATGGATTTCAAGTTGCTCCAGCTGAGATTCAATTTGATGGGGCTTTGTAAACAGCGTGGGAACAACAACGAATGTTTTAAGATCTTCGGGAATTCCAAACCTTAAGCTTAACCGTGGCAAATGCCTAGGACCTAAAAAAGCCACTGTCAGGCGGTTCACAAGACTGATCGCCACTTCAGAGGCTGGAAAAAAAGCCAAAACCATGGCGATCGTCATTAAAAAAACTGAATGATGGATAAAATCGCTAGCAAAAAACAAGGGTAAACAAGTCAGCAAAAGAAAACTGGATAGATAAATTACAATTCCATAATTAACGTAAAAGCGGGTCAGCTTTAAACGCAAATTAGCTCGGAATTTAATTTCCTTTTCCACTTCATGCCGACCGGACGAAATCAGGTAATATCCCAGATCTAAAGTTCGACTGGAATTGGGATCCATTTCAGGGGGACGCAACTGGGTCCTTTTCACTAAAACCCTGGCGATTTCTAATTCAGAGACTGGCGAATGTTTGGCCAGCTCTTCCAAAGCTTGGCGATATCGATTCCTGGTTGAAAAATCCAGTTGCTCATAAATT
>JAYWEU010000023.1:0-2596 GCA_043779385.1 Pseudobdellovibrionaceae bacterium | reverse complement strand
TCTTACAACAAACATGGCACTTTTTGGATGTTTCTTACCTGTCGTGGAGCGGCCTGATCTTTCTGGGAGTCGGATCCAGCGCCATCGCTTTTATTTTTCAAATTCGGGGCCAAAAAGTTCTTTCCGACACCACTTCGAGTATGCTTTTTTTACTAGAATCGCCTTTTGCATTTATTTTTGGCTATCTGCTTCTTAGCGAGCGCTTACCTCCCATTCAGTGGGCGGGTGCCGGTATTATTTTGATTTCATCCGGGCTGACAATCCTTTGGGATTCTTCGTCACACTCCAAATCAAAGCCAGCACAATAATCCCAGCTCCTATCAGGCCCGTAAACCACTCTGGCAAATGCAGGATTGGATCTAACATCATGATGATGGCTAAGGCTCCAATCGCATAAAAAGCGCCGTGCTCAAGGTAAAGAAAGCGCGCTAAGGTTTGCTGTTCGACGAACATCATTGTTAAGCTACGAACGAAAAAGGCTCCGATACTTAAGCCAATCATTATAATAAAAAGATTATGGGTGATCGCAAATGCGCCGACGACGCCATCAAAACTAAACGACGCATCTAAAACCTCAAGATAAATAAATAAACCAGCACTGGCCCGCTGGGCGTTTTTAGTGGGCCCTCCAGCCGTTTCCAACCATTCGCCAAGACCATCAACAGCTAGAAAAATTAAGACTCCCATCAGTCCGGCATACAGAAAAGGAAGCCTATGATCGGGTTCAACTTGCCGACCCACCGTCATAAGAAAGGCAAGGGTGATCCCCACTTCGACAGCTTTAACACGACCTAAAAGTGCCACTGGTTTTTCTAACCAAGTTATCCAATGCTCATGTTTATTTTTATCGTAGAAAAACTTCAAAGCCACCAACATCAAGAAACTGCCTCCGAAAGCAGATACCTGGAGGTGCGCTTGCAGCATAATTGCCGCATATTCGTCGGGGGCGAAGGCTGCCATTTTTAAAGCCGCCCAAGGCGACACACCAGAAACAGCCGTCACAATCACCAGTGGAAAAACCAAGCGCATACCAAAAACCGCGATCAGCATTCCCCAAGTTAAAAATCGATGGCGCCATTGCGGCGTCATATCCCGCAACACCACAGCGTTGACGATCGCATTATCAAAAGACAAAGAGACTTCCAGCAAGGCCAAGATCACGGCCACCATCAGGCCTTGAAGCAGACCCGCTAATGTGTGGGAATAAATCCAGCCAATCCCTGCCGCTAGAATCAGCCCAATGCCTGATATAATAAAGGATCCGGAAAAGTATTTTCTTATCATCCTTTTTGTCCTACCCTCATCCCATGCTAAGAATTTTTCACAAATCAATGTCGCAAGGAAGTGCTCTACTTTTCCTTAGCGCTTTGACGGCGGCTTGCTCCACCCTCTTTTTATTAAGCCTAAATTATTTTTTTGGCCTATTCACTGAAAATCTTTGGTTAGTCTTTGTCCTCCCCGGGTTTGGGGTCCTTTGCTTGTGGACTTTTGATCAATTGTCTTCAATTTTATCCACTACCCACCTCAGCTTGGAAAGCATTGTTGATTATAAAGCGGACAGCGCAAAAAATTTAGGCTGGGGCTCAGTGCTGCTGATCCTATTAAGCTCAAGCTTATCTCAACTTTTTGGCGCCAGCACAGGCCGAGAAGGGGCCGCCATTCAATATGGCGCCTGCCTGGGCAAGGCCACGGCGAAATTGCAAATGAAAATCTTTAATTCGCAGAATCAGGATTTGTTAGTGCGGGCTGGTATGGTGGCTGGATTTTCTTCCCTTTTCGGAACACCCGTCGCTGCCCTTGTTTTTTTGGGAGAAAGATTTGGCTTTAAGCAGACTTCTGAAGATTCAATAAAATGGGCGGCGGTCAGCTATCTTAGTTTTTATTTTTCTGAAATCTTCAAAGCTCGACACACCCATTATCCAGCCTGGCCCAATATGAATTGGGATTTCAAAGTTTTATTTTCTTTTGCTGTTTTATTTCTGATGATTTTTCTTGCGGCTATTTTTTATAAGAAAATCATGGGTTTTATTTTTCATTTTGGATATAAATATTTTCAACGAAGCTATTATCGAATTTTCTTTGCAGGTAGCCTGCTTGCCGTTTTTACAATGTTAGTTGGATCTTCAAAGTACAACGGCCTGGGTGGTTCCTTAATTCAGCGGTCCTTTGCATCAAACAGCCCTTGGTACGATGCGATTTTAAAAAGTGTTTTTACTTTAATTAGCATCACCTCGGGATTTAAAGGAGGCGAAGTCACACCCTTAATGTCCATTGGCGCTTCGTTGGGTTCGTCCCTTTCATCAAGCCTAAGCCTTCCCTTGATCGCGTCAAGCGCCGTCGGATGCATATTTTTTTTCGCTCAAATTTTAGGGATGCCACTCACCGGAGCCGTGCTCATGATTGAGCTGTTTGGAGGCTCTTCGGCGCCGATGGCAATTTGTTTCAGTTTGATATTATGGGGTTTTAAAAAATCAAAGTTTCATCATCTTACTTTGTAGAAACTCCCCCACACAAATGTGCGCAATAAAGTAGACTGCACATCCCAACCAGCTATAATCTCGGACCTAACTCACATTCAAACTTAATTTAAAGCCGC
>JAYWEU010000022.1:0-18429 GCA_043779385.1 Pseudobdellovibrionaceae bacterium | reverse complement strand
TTTGGACGTGGGATAAATTCAAAACAAAAAAAGGATGTTATTCATTCTTCGCCGGCGAGTGCAATACATCAGGTTGCGATCGAGGCAAGGGGCCTTGCCGAACAAAATAGAATATGAAGGTTCGATTTCCGAAGCATGGGTTGCTCCGTAACTCAAAGCATAAGCTGACATCGGCGGCGGGCCTCGGGACATTGATTGAAGCTTTTGACCAGTCGCAATTAAAGAATCAGTTTATCGATTGCTTGCCACAGAGGATTAGTAATAGATCCTTGGGCTCGTACCGGTTGGGATTGATTCAGCTGGCAAGCTTTATTCGTATGGTTGATTGAAAAATCACCGGACAACTTGAGCGGCGGTGATCTTTCGGCATTAATTGATCTTTTCTATGATGAGGCTAAATTTCTTCGCTACTTGTTGCGCGAAGTGAATCAAGTCAAGGCGGATGGCAAAACGAAAACTGGATTTGAGCTGGTTGTGAAGACTAAAAAGTTGGATTCAAAGCGAGAGGTCAATGAAGCCGAACCGGAAGATTCATTGGAGGCACATGGACAGAAATCAGTGCATTTTTGAACAGAGCGAAAGCTAACTGACAAGTGATAATCAGAACTGAATACGAAATCCTTCGTGTGTTCGCCTGAAGCCTATATTTTCGTAGAACGCAATAGCATCGTCTCGCCATTTATTGGTCGTTAGCTGAATGACCCAGCAATCATTCTTTTTTGCTCGTTCTACAGCCTGGTTCATTAGTTCGCGTCCAATTTTTGAGCCCCTCATACTACGAGAAACTCGCACATCTTCCACAATACATCTCTTTTGCCCTTGTCTCATAAGTCCCGGGACATAAGTAATTTGCAAATAGGCCACAATTACGCTGTCGAGGACTCCGACGAGTGCTTCATTGGGCGGCAATAAAATTTCTTTAAAGGCTTTCACATAAGCTTCTAAAGGAGGGTCGGAAATGACTTCACTGGCATATTGTAATGGCTCTTTTGATACGACGATGTCGGCAACTAATCTCACCACCTGAGGTAAATCTTCTAGAAGGGCGTTGCGGAAAATAATTCCTGTTTGGGACATACTCTTACTTTACCGGGAACATTGGGTATTGTCTAGAAAGGCTATTTTTTCGTTACTAAAATTAATTTTTTGGACGACTGACTCGAACCCGCGAATCATTAAGTGACAGTGTGGGTAGGGATTGATGCCCACTTTCTAAGACCTAACCCAAAGTATAAAATTAGCATTTAAACCTTGAGTTCCGCTTTCAACTTGCTCAGTGCTCTTACACACGATGGATTATCGTCTCTATTTATCTTGGAAAGATAGAATTCCATTTCCTGAATTGCCTTAGCAAAGTCATCTTTTTTATTTTGCTTGAGGTAAATTTTTGCGAAACATTCTGTAGCAAAAAATAACTCCATAGAATCAGCAGAATTTTTTTGGCAAATTTTCAGACATAGTTCTCGTGGCTAACTAATCCACATCGTCTATCTGGATCAAATACTTTCCTTGAGACTAACTTTAAGACTGTAGCAGGCGAACTTGCCGGTCTGGTATGCGCTGAACAGTGCTAAGCCCGCGCTCACTAGCAAAGCGCCCCAAGCCGCTGGGTTACAGTCCTTAATCAAGGGCACTGAAACTATGCCAACAATTCCAAGCATTACAATGCCAATTCCCCAGATGATATGAGTCCGTATTGCATTCCGAATATCCTGCATCTGTTGCACCGATCCTTTGAGCTGTTCAGCCATTGCTTTTATCTCTTCGTTTTTTGCCAAGCCATCATTGATTGTTTGGGTGGCTGACCTTGTCGCCATATAAAAACCAATGTTTTGGGTGCCGGGATATAGCTTGAAAAGCAATGCCATCTTCTCAGAAGTAATTTTTGAATCAAGCCAGGCAATCCTGCTTTGGGCTGCAACATATACAAATGCGACAATGGCAGCGAAAGCCTGGGCCAGAGTGCTAAAAAAATAGAGAAGTGTCGATTCCACTTTTAATTCCTCATTTCCGTTTGCGGCTATTTTGTTCTTCCGATTTTTGCCTCTTCTCATTTGCAAAAGAACTGAGAATGGCTTGTTTTGCCTCTGTATCAGCAATCCAGGACTTCATAAAGATAGCTGTAATGTCTGGATCACCAAAATTTAGCGGGTGATAGGAACAATTAAAAATCAGAAAATACTTTCTCATCACTCGGTCGATAACGCGGATTGCTTTTGGGATCTCGCCAAATTTTGGATTTTTAAATCGGCCCTTCTTAACTGCAATATGTGCGAGATGTTTATCCCTATATACTTTCATGCTTTTTGTCGCTGCGATCAAAGCCACAATGTCCGAAGCCACTGTCGCTTTAGAAACATGAGTTTGCCCGACGCCGACGATTTCATCAAACTCACGGTTCAGTTTCTTAAACATAAAGGCATCTGGTGGATTAAATCTATTCGGATGTTTTTTTGTGTACTCCTCCAAAGTGACGGGGCTGACACCAATATAATGCTCCCGAGAAAGAAATTCCGGATGCTCAAGAAACTCTTCAAGGACACCTCGCAGTGAATGGACTTCTCGATGCCGAACAACTTTACCTTTATTCCGTGCCTGCGCTTCACAGAGCCTGCAAATGCGGAAAATCATTTCATGAGCAAAAGCACGGTGAGAAAATACCCAAAACTCACTCTCAGTTTCCGCGACCGGAGATTGGGCGGCAATCAAGTTGAACTGGTGTCGTATATCTGCATAATGATTTAAAAATGTAACTTCTTTTGTAGCGACATCCAAGAAAGCCCGCCACCGTTTTAAGGTCGTCTTTTTTCTTGGATTTGTAGATTTCGCTGTCAATTTAGTGTCCGGCTGGCATACGCTCAGCGCAAATTGGCCGTTTCTTGACCTCAGGTAGCGTACAGGCTTGAGTCGCAAGTTTTTCAGTCTCTTGAATGATAATGGAAGTACCATCAATTGCGATCGCGCTAACAGTCTTTACCTGACCATCTCTAACAACAGTCAATGCGATCTTCTCTTTGTCTTTTGATGAATCAATCGCACTCATCATTTGCGCCTTGTTTTTCACGCGACTGCCATTCACTTTAATAATGAAGTCACCATTGTCGAGAATTCCTTTATTTGGTGACCCATCCATAACTTCCTCAACCTGAACAGCACCCATAAGGTCTTTGACAAAGGGCTTCATGTCGTCTGCAGAAATTTCTTTTGGCTTAAACTTCAACATATATGCCTGGTTGGTACAGCTAAACACAGTGTCAAACGTCGGATAGTGGTAGGTCTCTTGCCAAGAGGTTGAGCCGCCTTGCGATCCGCCTCCTGAAGTACTCCCAGAAAAATTTGAATTTGTATTGGCGAAGCCTGAGCCTCCATAGGTATTTATATTGGTATTCGCAGTTCCACTGCCAGAAAAATATGTTGGCTGCTGACTATTGTAACTAGATGTTTTTTGAACTATCTGTGAGGAACTTAAATCCTTGATGTCATAAATTCGCAATGCCTTGTAGCCTTTTTCATAGCAAATTTCCGTCGCCCTAAAGTTGGAAAGTTTTGCGGCATCCCCCTTATTTGTAAAGGCGTTTCCGGCAAAACGAGCAACCATAATTTTCTCATCGACGTTTGCTTCACTGTATCCGCCTGAGCTGGTGTACGGGTCATATTTTGTCCGCCCCGTTGCACAACCGGAAACCCAAGCAGCAAGCAAAATTAAACTGATCATCTTCAATTTCATACAAATCCTCCAAGACTGCGTTACCAATCGGATTTCTATGAAGTGTTCTTAATATTAGCTGTAAAATTGAAATGCACTTCTGGACCTTGGTGGCACTAAGACCGCCGAGTCCTGTCTAAATGTTATACTCATTGGATTGACTCATTGGATTGAATTTCACTCAACGCGCAATAAGATTTCTGACTTCAAAATTCTGCGGGACTCCGCCCCTATGGACCTTTTTATTAAAGGTGAGGAAGATTTTAAGGATGATTGTGATGGGAAACATGCTGAGTGGCTTTTAATGCCAGCTGATATGCTTCAGCCATAGTGATCTGCGGACCAATTTGCTGGCCCAACTCAAAAAGATATTTTGCTTGAGTGAGTGGATCCCAAGAAGAATAGTTTACTACAGACTTTTTTGATTTTTTAGCTGAGGTTTTTCTTTCAACAATTTTCATTTTCACCAAACTTTTGAATCCTTAAAAAAAGTTGGTGCGCGAGGGGGGACTTGAACCCCCACACCTTACGGCACAGGCTTCTGAGACCTGCGTGTCTACCAATTCCACCACCCGCGCGTGAGAACGGCTATTTTGTAGCATGCACCCTTAGCCATGTCACTTCATGTTTGTTGTGGTGAAGATGAACAATTCGACTGCCAGGAACCGCTAAAAACTCTTTGATGATTTCTGGATCAATTTCTCCCTGAAATTTTAGCGTGCAAGCAAGATTTACGGGACTTGCAATCCAGGGCTTTAGAAATTCTAAAAGCTTTCTAGGGTAACAAATAATATCGGAAAAAAGCCAGTCGATGGGGCCGATATCTTCGGGTGTTAGTTTGAAAGCATCTTTTTTTAAAGATTCAATGCGTGGCAGTTTTCCAATGCGCTCATCCAAGGGCGCTTTATCGACACTGATCACATTACAACCTACTTGCTGCAGCACCCAGGTCCACCCTCCGGGCGAGCTTCCTAAGTCGACAACTCTTTGGCCTGGCTTTGGTTGTACGCCGTGAACCGTAAAAAGTTCCCACAATTTCAAGTAAGCGCGCGACGGCGGAATTTTCTTATCTTCTTCGAATTCAAATTTTCCTAATGGAAAAGGGGAAAGACTGTGGGGGCTAAAAATGATTTCCGTCGGTGACAGCAACATCCAAGATCCCAAATGTCGAGGTTTTATAGATTGCATGAACTTGAGCGGTTTATTGGGCACTTTTAAAAGTTGAGCCTGAATCAACGCAGCCCTTCGATGTGAGTTTATGGAGTAGCAGGCCCACAACGGACCTTGCGCCTTTAATTTTTTAACCGCATCTCCGATGGATTCAATTTTAAAATTTTGAAGACCCATCCAAATATCTTGAGCCCAAATTGGATGGATCGCAGGTCCCTTTGTCACGAAAAGTCTTTCATGACGACCGATAATTTCTTGTTTTGTTTCTTTCAGCTCGGCGGCTAATTCTTTTTCAAAACCTAAAAAAGAAAAGTAGGCCGTCGGCTCAGCAGATCTTAAAGCACTCATTTTAGGATGATATCCAATACTAAGCGGCGGCTTTTTGTGGCAATCCTGGGTTCAGCAGCCCTCGGCTTTTCCAAATCACCACACAGTCAGCCCAAAACTTTTCTTTCAGTTTTGTTTCGGCGGGGCCCAGTTTAATTTTTGGAAAATCTGATTTTTCAAAATGGGCTGTAAATTGGGATTGGTTGCAGGCGCGCAGAATTTTAATCATTAAATTAAAATGGGGCTCAGTGAAAGTTTTGTTATCGACCAGCATTTTGCGAAGACCTTGCTCGGGTGTTTGGTGCAAAAAATCGTAAAGGCCTGGGATATCATACTGACTCATCTTGGGACTTCCTTTCGGTGAAAAGAACCATGTGACTGATTCTTTATCGGTCGAAAAGAAATTTTTTTGAGGGTCAGCCTGGACCTAGGTGGAGATTTTTGAGTCCAAAAAAGGACCGGAATGAATCAGTTTGAGACAGCCTTAGTTAGAGGCCATATTTCGAGCGATCTTAAGATCCGTAAATTGCTGAAGGCAGCTTCCAAATCGAGAAAGTGTTCCAACCATATTTGTTTTTTCTTCAAGGGTGAACTTTCCCATCATCTCGTGGACGCATTTTAAGAATTCAGGTTTGACCAAATTGAGTAAAGATTGGCCTTTCTCTGAAAGCTTAATGACAAAAGCGCGCCCATCTTTAGAGTGGGTTTCCCTGAGGATCAACAGTGATTTTTCTAAACCATTTAGCAGCCCTGAAATGGTCGCTTGAGTCACACCACATTGAAGCGCAAGTTCAGAAGGCATCATTCCGTCAGGTTGGGATGACAAAAGTAACAGAAGCATAAAGCGGCCGGCAGAAACTCCATAGCTGGAAAAGTAACTTTCCAACGAATTTTCTAGATCGCTTGAGACCTTTCTAAGGGTCAAGTAAGTGTAAAATGAGTACGAATCGACTTCTGGAAAGTGTTGTCCAAGGCCCTGCAGAAACTCAGGAGTACATGGAACTTCAGACATCAATAATTTAGGCATCTCTAACCTCGTCGCTAGACAGTTCACTGATTTAGAAATTAGATGGTTACTCGCGTTCTAGCAAAGTTGCAAAGATTTTTTAACAACTTTTAAAATGTGTGTAAAAGTTCACATATATTTTCTATGTTTAGGGGTTCGTTGACTCGATTCTTTTAAGACTTTGGGTCATTTCTTTTAGATCAAGAACTGTTGGGGGTTTTTTTCCAAAAGCGAAGTTCACATATCTTTGAACTATCGCTTCAAAGTCACTCGATCGCTCTGGCCACATTGAACTGAGGCGAAGGCCAAAGCTGATCGGGCCTTCCCAAGCGTCTTTGGGCAAGCCTTGCTTTACTGACCATAGCAAAAGTCTTTTGTAAAAATACCTCACTAAGTTTTTGCGCTCCTGCCAGAAATTCCAAAGGCGAACAATCATAAAGGCAGCTAAGGTTGCGGTAAAAAATAGAAATAAAAGAATAGGAAATGAAAATGGGAGTTTTTTCAAAAGCTCACTTTGGCGATCCAAATTAAAATCAAGCAACCACTGGGTCCAAAAAAAATTGAGGCTATCTATATATGTGGTTAAATAATCGTAAACCGTAAATAAAAAAAACTCGCCACTGTTTTTTTGTCTGATACTAAGGCCACGCAGATTTTCAGGTAATTTTAGATATTCAGCAGCGCCCATTTCAATTCTGGCTGGGGCGACAAACTCCACCATATCAGCGCGAACCCATTCCCCCTGATCATTGACGTATTCATTCCAGGCATGAGCGTCTTGGGCTTTCACCGAATAAAAATTGCCGATCGAATTATATTCACCCCCCTGGTAGCCAATCACCACCCGAGCTGGAATTCCGGCGGCTCGGGCCAGAATCGCAAAGCTAGAGGCAAAATGTTCACAGTATCCTTTTTTAACACGAAATAAAAAATCATCGACATTATGTTCATCCATTGGACCTGGATTTAAAGTGTAAATAAAGTTTTGATCGAAAAAAAAATTGGTTATTTTATGAACGATATCGTTCCGGGATTGAGTTCCCTTTTTTAAGCTTTCAACAAGCTTCATCAATCGCTGGCTACTGGGCGGGATCTTTAAGTAACTGACTTCATCTTTTGGAGAAACAATCAGGGCTAAGTCGCTTTGCCCTCTGATCGTTGTCCTTATGTTAAGTATTTCCGAGGTTTGATACAGGCCTTCACGGGTTCTTAAAAGTGGAAGACTGCCCATCATTTGAAGGGGGTGGTCTAAAGGAAAAAGCCATTGCTGTGACGTGGGCTCCATGGTCACTTTATATTCTATAAGTTCTGTCTTTGAAGGATGTTGAACAAAGTCTTCTGTCGGAGGCCCTTGAACCCACCGAAAACCATCATTAGATCTTAGATTTAAACCACGCCAGTACAATTTCGAATGATCAATATAAACATCTCCGGTCACTTCGGCCCTGAAAATTAATTCCTGACTTTGGGCCAACTGGCTGATGCGTCCAGGATGAATTTCATGGCCAAAGCCAGAAACCGCAACACCGCCAGATGCTAAGTCTGATTTTAAAAGGTAAGAATTTAAACGCGGAAATGAAAAATAAAGGACGAGGGCTAAGGGCAGCGACACGACAGCCACCTTAATAAAATAAAAACGCGTGCGCCAAGCTAAGAAGCTATTTTGTGTTCGGCATGAAATTAAAGCCAGCCATAAATGATACACCAGCCATGCCGTGACTGGCAAAATCCAGAAATCGATGGAAAATAAATACTTAGACGAGATTAAAAGCATTAATAACAAAACAATCAAAAAGTGATCTCGTAAGTTTTTATATTCAAGAATTTTCAGAAGGCAAAGGCAGCTAAAAAAGATCGAAGAGGAATCTCTGTCAAAAATGGTCTTATAAATTCCTAACACAACGGCTAGAAGAATCAGTGTTAAGGAATTGGTCAACCAGGGTCGCGGAAGGGGCAATAATTTTTTTTCTCCTAAAAATCGCCAAATAAGGGTCGCTAAAATAATCAGTGAATACCAAATCGAAAATTCTAAGCTTAATAAAAAAAGACTTCCAATCGTTGCAATGATTAAATGAGTATTTTTATAAAACTTAAGTTCCAAGATTCTGATCCTGACCATATAAAGCTAAACTTGTAAGACATTTTAAATAGTGACCTCGCCCGCGCTGGCTTTGAAGATTCATCCCAGGGAGTTCTAAGGAATATTGAAAGCCCTTTGCTTCCGCAATTTCAATCCATAAGGCCAACTGGCTCAGCCGTGATTCAACATCGCCTTTAAATAAAGTATTCTCCCAGCGCAAGTGGACCTCCTGAGAGCGAAAACTCTGATAATCTTTCACCAGCATTTTTTCAGTTCTGGCATAGGCTTTCCAATCCACCTGACGGAAAGAGTCCGCAGTCTCAAACTTTCGATGGCCGGCAAATTCAGAGTCCGTGCCAGGTTTACGATCGACGATTCGACTGTCCTCAATGTCTTCTAGATTTCCATCAACGGGAAACTGCGAGACCCCCACTGGCGCGGGAAAGACAACGAAAGTTTCTTTTGAGCGCGACACTTTCCAAGAGTTTAAAAGATAAAAGGGAAATGTCGTGCTGACGCTTAGTTTTGGCACTGTCTGTAAACCGCGCGAGTAGCCGTCCAGTTCTATGCGAGCTTGATAAACCGAATTTGCAGGAATTTCTGCAATGATCGTTTTTTTATGGGGCTTCTGGTAAACTTCAATGAAAGACTTTGCCCGCGAACTGCTGTTAAAAAGAGTGACAAGGGCAAAAGTCGGCACTCCGGCGAACACATCCTGAATTTCAACACTTTCGATTTTAATCGTTGAGACATTGTCATTGGTCAGCCGCAAAGAGGTGACACCAATGCTTGTTAAAAAAAAAGTATAAAGGTAAAGAAAATTATTCCCGCTGGCGAAAGAGGAATAAAGAAGAACCAAAATAATGACTGAAAAACAAAATCCAAAACCTGTTGGAATGATATAAGTTTTATTTTTTTTTTGGTTTGGAATCAGATTCTTAAATTGGAACTTCGACTTCTCGAAGAATCTGTTCAGCCATTGCAACGCCACGATGCACCCCTTCATTGCCACCCATGCGATGACTAGTGACTGAAACCCAAACGGCCTGCACGTCCTCCGGGATCACCATATTTCGCCCTTGCAGCCAGGCCCACGAGCGAGCGGCCTTCGCAAGATCCATTCCGGCTCGAGTCGACAAGCTAGCAAACCGAGACTCAATTTTTTTTCGAGTGAAAAGCACAAGCTTCGAAATATATTCAGCTAAGGTTTCAGAAATTTGAACCTGTAAAACTAATTGTTGGATTGTCAGGACATCCTGGGGGCTGAGCAGAGGCTTTAACGATTGCAGTAATTTTTTTGGATCGTAGCCTTGGAATAATTTCATTTCTGTTTGAATCGAGGCTGTTTTTAACTCAAGGCTCATTAAAAAGCGATCGAGCTGACTTTCTGGTAATGGAAATGTTCCCAACTGTAAATGGGGATTCTGAGTGGCAACGATCAAAAAAGGCTTTGGAAGGATATGTGTTTCGCGATCCACAGTGACTTCGCCTTCTTCCATCGCTTGCAACAGGGCACTTTGCGTTTTTGGGTTGGCTCGGTTCAACTCATCGGCAAGAACAAGTTCTCCGAACAAGGGCCCTTTATAAAATTTAAAATTTTTATTATCGCGATCATAGATATTATTTCCGACAATGTCGGCCGGCAAAAGATCACTGGTAAATTGAATGCGAGCAAAATCAAGACCCAAAAGTTTTGCTAAGGCTTGCACCAAAGTTGTTTTTCCAACACCCGGTGCATCTTCAATTAATAAATGACCTTCGGCAAAGAGGCAAGTCAGTGCAAGGCGGGTTTCATGTTCCTTATCTAGGACAATTTGACAAAGCTGCTGATGAAGTGCTGAAACTTTTTCGCGCATAAAACTAAATGACCTCAGTCACATCATCCTCTGTAAAAATAAGTTTTTAAAGTCGGGTTTGGAACGACAAGAACTTATTCGACCTTGATGTTGGGACCAAGGTCGGGCCAGAAAGCCATCGAACTAGAAATCAATATAAAAGAAACTTGGACCGCTGCTTTTTCCAGATTTTTTCGTCGGGAATCAGAAGGCGATCAAAGTCAGCCGCTGTGGTTTTTGGATCGTCCACCCACAGCCGTAAATCAGGCCCGCCATTAATCAAATCGATCGCTAAACGATCGAATTCATATTCATAAGGGAAATCCCGCCATAAGGGATAATCGGGTTGATGAATCTTAAGCGCTTTAAAAAATAAAGCCGTCAGGCGATAAGGCTTAAAAATTTGATGTTTGTAAGACGGGTGGTCAACGTGAATTTGAAATCCCTGGCAAAGTGTTTTCTGATGCTTGTGAAACGTGGGCTCAAAATAACATGGCCGTACAATGCATCCTTTCAGCCACTGAGGAGCCAACTTTTGCATGGTCTTTAAAATAGACAGCATATCAATGTCCGGAGCCCCGATCAGTTCTAAGGCTTTTGTGGTCCCACGCCCCTCGGATAATGTGGTGCCTTCCACCATGACGGTGCCAGGAAAACATTTTGCCATATGGGGAGTTGCCGCATTGGGACTTGGATTCAACCAAGACAACTGAGCGGGCCAGCCGAAATAAGGTCCTTGATCAGGTTTATAGCCGTCCATTTTTATAATTCTTAAATCAACATTGATTTTGAAATGATTTTTAAACCAAAGGGCAGCCTCTCCTAAGGTTAGACCATGGCGCATCGGCAAGGGACCTGCACCAACAAAACTTTCCCAACCAGGTTTCAATAAACTGCCTTCGATAGGACGCCCTGCAGGATTAGGGCGATCTAAAACCCACAGCGACTTATCATTTTTTGCACAAGCCTCCATCATGTATCTAAGGGTTGTTAAAAAAGTATAAATCCGAGTGCCTACATCCTGCAGATCAAAAAGAACAATATCAAGTTCCTGCATGGCTTTGTCCGTCGGGCGTCGCGTTTTTCCATAAAGACTGTAGACTGGAATATGATAAATGGGATCCATAAAATCTTCGGTTTCGATCATATTGTCTTGTTTTTCACCGCGCAGGCCATGCTGTGGACCAAAGGCTGACACGATTTTAAATTTATTTTTAACCAAGGCATCCAAAGAATGGGCTAAGTTTGAAGTGACTGAAGCTGGGTGGGCGACCAAAGATAATTTTTTTCCCTTTAGCTCCTTTTTTAATTTTGCGTTGCTGATCAGTCGATCAATGCCAAGCTTCACTTAGGACTCCTTTTGAAGATCTAGAATAAAATGATCTGGATGATGAAAATCCGGCTGTTTCTGAGTGTGCTTTAAACTCCAGTAGCTTTTTTGATCGTCCACAGTCTCTATGACAGCAGAAAGGTGAGCCTTGAAATTTGTCCCTGGGGGGAAGGCTATTTTTGAAAAATCAATTTGCGCGTTCAGATGCCATTCCGTTGAAAGCATCTCAGTTGTCAGGGGCAAATTTGAAACGCGTTCCTCTGATAAAAGATTTTTTCTATAACCGTCTAGCAAATAAATATTCCAGGCCCCCGTGGGCGAAAAATTAGCCTCCCAATAGGCCTCGCCAGAATGAGGCTTCAAAAACCACTCAAAACAGGTTGTTTTCCATAATCCGTCAGCTCTTTCTGTTGTTTGTTCCCTTGGCGAAAGTCCCCGAATATTTTGCAAAGGACCTGTCACAATGTATTTTGCCGTCAGAATATCTCCGGCCCATTGCAGGGCACCCGAAATGGAAAAAAGATTGTCACCAGTTTTAAATGGTCGAAGGTTCATTCGTTCAGTCTAAGACTTGTTCACATCCTTGCGCAATATGATAATATGGACTTTTAAGAAGGAACTTTAGAATGAGCAAACAGCACTGGTTCGCGGTCTTGGCAATCATCATTGGGATGGGCCTTTTGTGGAGAAGTTCCCATCAAAATTCCGGATCTGAAAATTTTAACACCGAAAAAACTAAAGCGGATCCAGAGGTCGCCAAATCAACTTCAGAAAAAAATGAAAATCTTGCAACCTCTTTGGAAGTTGCGGCAGTCAATACTAACAATCAAAACCTTCGCGTTAACTTTACTCAAGCTTTAACGGGGGCTCAGACTTGTTTTAGTTTTCAAAATAATCTTCAGGGATCTGAAGGCGAACCCAATTTAGAAAATTGGAAGAACGCATTGCGATCCGAATTAGGTGAGGTGGTCTTAGAAGCTGAAGACTGGATCAGCACACATTTAGTTTTACCATCGGGAGAAAAAAGAAGAATTCGAATTGAATCCGAAGTGGGCGACGATAATCGAGTCACAAGAAAGCTAATATATGCAGGGGTAGATAAAGACGATTTACCTGTCCCCATCAATTTGCCAGCCGAACAAACTGTGGATCCTAACGAAACTTTTATCGCGTCTTTAGAGAAAGAAGGACAAGTCACCTTAGTTGAAAAAGCCCAGCGGCTTTATTACGCAGACGGAAGCGAAGTCATGTCAGTTTTAAGAAACAATATTGTCTCAGAAATTGAAATTAATAAAAGCGGTCGCACTTTTCATTGCTGGAATATGGATAAAGACAATCATCAGTGTGATTGTCTTTAAAGAAGTTCTTCTTTATCACAAATCTGTCGCATAAAATTTTAATACTTTTTATACAGTTGGGCCCATCGCAATCCCAAACATAGGAGGTTGATATGCGAATTTTAAGTCTTATCTTAGCTTTGTCTTTTTCTGTCAGCAGTTACGCGGAGACTCGAGCCCGAGCTCAAGCGAAATCCGTTGAAGCATCAAGGTCCCTGCATCAGTTTATGGCGCGAGACGATCAAGCCATTCCGATTTCGCTTTTGAAACATGCAGAATGTGTGACGGTGATTACAAAAATGTTCCGTGCTGGCTTTATTGTTGGCGGAAGAACTGGCTGGGGCGTGACTTCGTGCCGTACTTCCAACGGCTGGTCGCCCGCGGCCTTTCATCAGATGAATGGTTTGAGTTGGGGATTTTTAGCGGGACTAGAAAAAATTGATGTCGTGCTAGTTTTTACAAAACCAGAGGCGATTGATGCTCTCAGCAGTTCGAAATTAAGCCTTGGTGCAGATATCAGTGCAACCGTGGGACCCGTCGGCCGTGGACTTGAAGCTGGAACCGATTTTAAATTGGACAGTCCCGTTTACAGTTATTCCCGTGGAAAAGGATTTTATGCGGGAGCTAGCGTGAATGGATCCGTCCTATCTTCATTAGGTGGTTACAACCACAGTGTCTATGGCGATCGAATTTCGACCCGAGATATTTTATCGGACAATCATTTAAATCGCGTCAATACGACGCAAGCCTTTGTTGATGCTTTAAATGAATTTGCTCCGTGAATCTAAAGATGATCAAGAAGTAGTTTCATGGCCCATTCAAGGGTGGGGCCCATGTCCTCACCCGAGAAGCCAAAGTCAGATTTTAAATCATACCAGATCTTGGCATTCACCATGGTTGTCATAAAAGCCATTTTTTTTTGCAGTTCAGGGTTAATACTTAATTTTTTTTGTCGAAGAATTCGTTGAATGATCGCTGCGGTTAATTTTTTCCGAAAGATCTGGCGTGTTTCGTGGCCAAAGCCAGAAAATAAATAGGCTAAGACCAATGGTTCATTACGATCAAAAAGTAAAAAAGAATTTTTTGCAAAACCGACAAAGTCCATTGTGTCCAGTTGATGCATGCTGGCTTGCATATAGGTCATCAAATACTGATCCATGGCCTGATGCAAAGTTTCCTTGTCTTTAAAAAATCGAAAAATAGTTCGTTCAGAAATACCAAGTTTGATGGCAATTTCCTCAAAGTGAACTTCGCCACCCTTTCTTTTCACCAAAAGACTGACTAAAGTTTCTATGATTTTTTGTTGAGTAACCAAAGACTTCTCTGCGCGTGTCGTGTTGTTATAAGCTCTTTTAGAAGATTTTTTTTTAGTAATTTTTTTTGAGGACATGGCTTTTGATTTTTTCTTGTTAAGTGGCATGAATCCTATTTTCCTTCTATTTTATTAATTTTCAACTAGCTTTAAGTCAAGGTCTGGATGCTTTTGACCGAACTGATTTGTCATTCTATAGTGGCAGGCTATGACGTTCAAAAATTTGATCAAAGATATTCCTGACTTTCCAATTCCTGGGGTTCTTTTTCGAGATATTTCTCCGCTGCTAGAATCTCCGAAAGATTTTCAGGCAGCCCTTGAACATATGGTGACGAAAGTGGACATGTCTCAGATTCAGGCCATCGTAGGCATTGAATCGCGAGGATTTATTCTTGGAGCCGCATTGGCCTCCATGTATAAAAAGAGTTTTATTCCCCTCAGGAAAGCCGGAAAGCTGCCACCGCCAGTGAAGAAAATTTCTTACTCTTTAGAATACGGATCGGCCAGTTTGGAAATGACCCCAGGGTCTGGATCTGTTTTGATTGTTGATGATGTTTTAGCGACCGGTGGAACCTTGCAAGCTGGAATCGATCTGTGCCAGCAAGCCGGCTTTGAAGTGGTCGATGTCTGTGTGCTTATTAATATAACTTTTTTGAACCAAATGAAATTCAAAGATCGCTTGGTTCATTCCGTGGTGACCTACTAATGGCTCACGATCAATTTTTAGTTGTTTTAGCCATGAAAGAAGAAGGCCAGAATCTTTTCGAACAAGAGGGCGCCCAAACTCTTTACACCGGCCTAGGTAAAATCAATGCCACCTTTTATCTGGCCCAAAAATTATTAGAGCTCAAGCATTTGGGTCGCGAACCCAAGGCTGTTTTTAATTTCGGCACGGCTGGAAGCTCAATTTTTAAAACCCATGCCATGGTTGAATGCCATCGTTTTGTTCAAAGGGATATGGATGTCTCAGCCCTGGGATTTAAAGCGGGAACCACACCTTTTGAAGAAGCTCCACCGATGATTGAATATCCTCGGCGCGCCCATTGGCTTGAGGGCGGACTGTGTGGGACTGGCGACAGCTTTGAGACCGGTCCACCCAAAGTCGAATGTCAGATTGTCGACATGGAAGCTTATGCTTTGGCAAAAGTTTGTCTGTGGCGACAGATTCCCTTTGTCAGTATAAAATATATTACGGATGGATCAGATCACAATGCCCACAATGATTGGCACCAGAATTTGCCCAAAGCCGCCGACGGATTTATTAAAAATTACCGTCGGCTCATGATGTTAGATTTTACTTAAAAAATTAGCAGCAAGCGGCCGGCATGCCATTGCTAGCGCCTGCATCTGGTGCGCAATCAAAAATTCCATAATGAGTGTTGGTGTCACCAACAATTTTAAAATGCTTACCATAGCGAGAATCTTTCAACATGCTGGCCGTGTTGCTGCAAACAACTAAAGGCTGTCCTGTTTTTAAAAGATGGTGGTCGTCTAACATAAAAGCATGGGGGTATTCAGGAATAGTTCCCAAGTAATAAGCAACTTGTCCGTAGTCTTCACAGCGATCTTCTAAGGGCATTTTGAAAGCGCGGATCGTCATAGAGTAAAAGTTCACCATTCCGATTTTGCGTTGAATGTCGCCCGATTGAAGCTCTAGCTTTGATTTCGAAACAACCCGGAAATCATGACAGTTATTTTCGGCCATCAGTCGGCGAAAATCTTCGATGTACATCGCGCCACCTAGACACTCACCTAAAAGAACTTTATCAGCAGCCAGAGGGGCAGGGATCCTGCGGTCTGCAAAAACATCTGAGAAATATAATTCACCACCTGGTTTTAAAACCCGCATGATTTCAGAGAAAACTCTTTTTTTCGAAGGAGACAAATTCAAAACACAGTTTGATGTCACAACATCAACCGAGCTTGTTTTAACTCCGGCACTTTCAAGGTCTTCAATGTAGCCTTGTTTAAATTCTATATTTGGCTTCTGATATCCATATTTTTTTGTATGATAGTCCAAATATTTTCTTGCAACAGCTAATTGTTCGTCGGTCATATCAACACCGATCACTTTGCCGTTGGGGCCCACCAGTTTTGACATTAAGAAACAATCTCGACCTGAGCCTGAACCTAAATCTAAAACTGTGCGACCTTCAAGCTCTGGTGGAATCGGAGAGCCGCAGCCGTAAAATTTTTCCTGCACCTCCTCGTGGATTTCTTTGAGGATGGGACGCAGATGGGCGGGCATCGCTTCGGCGGTGCAACAGGCACTGGTCTGAAGATCCTGATTGGTCTTTAAAAATTCACCGTAGTATTCTTTGACGTTATCAAGGGTTTGAATTTCGTTACTCATAGTTTTAGGATCCTTTTTTATTTTTTGGAAATATTTGTTTAAGTCTGGCAGACTCTTAGATTGAACACCAGATTTTTTTCGAACAGGGCAGGGAGGTCCATGATGAAAATTCTATTTATGTGCGTCGCTAATTCGGTACGAAGCCAAATGGCCGAAGGTTTAGCGCGCGTCATTTTCGGTTCTAAAGCCGAGGTCGCCAGCGCTGGATCAGATCCAAAATTTGTTCATCCATTAGCCCAAAAAGCTTTGGCTGAAATAGGGATTAATATTTCTACACAATGTTCCAAATCTTGGGAAAATCTGAACCCTGAATTCCGCGAAAAATTAAATTATCTCATCACCTTATGCGCCGAAGAGGTATGCCCTGTCGTGCCTGGCTTTAAGGCCAAAAAGTTGCATTGGCCAATGCCTGATCCTGCAGCTAATAAAGGTTCCGAAACAGAACAGCTCAACCAGTTTCGAATTGTTCGGGATCAGTTGAATTTAAAGCTTTTAGAATTTTCAAAAAATATTTAAATACTTTGGTCCAGCGACAAACAAGAAATTTTGTTGCACCTGGACTGACACGAAATTATTGACTGCTAAGGGCAAAATTCTCACACTGTTTAAGCCCCACTAAATCCGGAGAAATCAATGGAACAAAACGAAGAACAAGTTGTCTATATGAACGCCGAACAGATTCATGATTGGAAGCCTTATAAAGATATTCCAGCGGCAGGCCAATATCGTGAACCGATCAAAGCCCGAATGAAGAAAATCAATCAGTGGGGAAAAGCTCAGCTGGCGGGTCGACGCTGGGGTATTGGTTGTGTGTCTTTGGAAATCACTCAGCGTTGCAATTTGGATTGCACCCTTTGTTATTTATCAGATGCCTCGGAAGCCGTTAAAGATGTCCCTTTAGAAGAGATCTTTCGTCGCATTGATATGATTCGCACCCACTACGGTCCAAATACAGATGTACAAGTTTCTGGAGGAGACCCCACTTTACGAGAGCGCACGGAGCTTGTAGCCATCGTTAAAAGAATTGTCGATTCAGGAATGCGGGCCTCTTTATTTACAAATGGAATTAAAGCGACAAAGGATTTGCTAACGGAATTAAGTGGCGTCGGACTTTCTGATGTCGCTTTTCATGTCGACTTAACGCAAGAACGTAAAGGCTATAAGACCGAAGTTGAATTGAATAAAGTCCGTGAAGAATACATAGAGCGAGCCAAGGGTCTTCCGCTGATGATCATTTTCAACACAACAGTTCATGCTGGAAATTTTCACGAGATTCCTGATATGGTCCGCTTTTTCAGAGATCAATCTGAATTTATTCGTTTTGGATCATTTCAGCTGCAGGCCGACACAGGGCGCGGTGTTCTTCGGGAACGTGATTTTGTGATCACTCAAGAAACTGTGATGGAGCAAATCCGAAAGGGTGCAGAGTCTAAAATTAACTTTGATGTTCCCATCGTTGGTCACCCTAAGTGCAATAAGTATTCTTATATGTTTTCTTGCAATGGAAAACTCTACGATATTTGGGACGACCCTGATTTTTTAATTGAAGTCTTGGATATCACTAAAGACGTCGAGTTCGATCGCCAAGATAAAATGAAAACGGTATTTCGTGTCATTAATACTGTCGCCGGGCATAAGCATTTGATTATTCCAGGACTCAAGTTTTTAGGACGGAATTTCTGGCGCATGAAGTGGGATCTTTTAAAATCCGGCTTTAAAGTGAATAAGCTTTCCTTTTTTATTCATAATTTTATGGATGCTTGCAAACTAGAAGAAGAGCGTCTTGAAGGTTGTGTCTTTATGGTGGCGACAAAAGATGGTCCATTGTCGATGTGTATGCACAATGCCAAACGAGACGAATATATTCTAGCTCCGGTTAAAATGAAATCCATTGAAGGTGAAAAAGTTTGGAATCCCCTGACCGGCACCTTGGATCCAATTCCAGCAGGAACGATTTTTGAATTAGATCCTAC
>JAYWEU010000021.1:0-2633 GCA_043779385.1 Pseudobdellovibrionaceae bacterium | reverse complement strand
CGCCTTGATTCCCCGTGTCGCCTTCTGGTTTGATATCTATTCCAAGTACAGCTCACAGCACCAAATCATTCACCATATTGATTATCCTTGGTGGATTGTGGAAGTCATAGATACGGCGGATATTTTAGCGGGTCTCGCCAATGCACAGTGGTTAAATGTCGAAAAAGCAAACAAAGTCGCACACGCCAAGCTCTTTGACAGCCGGCTTTCATTTCAGCGCTTAGCCAAAAAAGTTCGAAAAGGTGAGACGTTGAATACCACCGAACAGATGATGCTGAAAAAAATCGAACTTCTGCCGGGTGGAATTCAAGCTAATCTATCTCGTGTGGCCAGCCGCCTTCGCCTGCAAACAGGCCAAAAAGACTTCTTTCTTGAGGGCTTAAAGAAATCGGCCCGTTATTTGAGTTATATGGAAAAGATTTTTGTCGCCCGCGGGCTGCCAAAAGAATTAACCCGTTTGCCTTTGGTTGAAAGTAGTTTTAACGAGGACGCTGGCAGCAAAGTCGGCGCTTTGGGAATATGGCAACTGATGCCGGCGATCAGTCGAAAATTTATTTCTGTCTCTGACGATATCGATGAGCGAAAATCGCCGTACAAAGCGACCACGGTTGCGGCCCGAATGTTTCAAGAAAACTATAAACTGTTATCGGGCTGTTGGCCTTTGGTTGTGACCGCTTACAACCATGGCCCAGGAAGCCTTCGCAAAGCTGTCAAAGATGTTGGGACAGATGATTTAGGAATTATTATCAATCAATATAAAGGCGGAAGTTTTGGTTTCGCTTCAGAAAACTTTTATAGTGAATTTTTAGCGGCGTTGATCGTCGAGCAATATTCAAAAGAAGTTTTAGGTGATTTAGTTAAACTTGATTTTAGCTCTCATTTGAATTCGGTCGAGCCCCTTAAATTGCCACGAAAAGCAAAGGTTCGCCAGTTGGTAAATTTAAGTCAGCTCAGTGCTCAAGAGTTTCTTAGCTACAATCCTGATTTGAAAAAGGCTTTACGCTTGAATCTATTTATTCCCAAGGGTTTCACCCTCTTTTTACCGGCCCCACAGCTGCCACTGGTTTTACAAGGACTGGACAAGCAACTGCGCGTCGCTCAAAAATAATTTCGTTTACCCACCCCCAAGCTTGACCGAAAGCAGGGTTATGCTTAAAAGAAGGACCTATCGTCTATCAGGTTTGGAGCCAGAATAAGACAGGAGAAAAAATGCCGGTTCAATATTACGTCACCAGTTTTTATAAATTCATCCCTCTTGAAAATTTAGAAAAAATTAAATCAGACCTTGAAGACAGGGCCGCTGTGTTAAGCCTGAAGGGCTTGTGGATTGTAGGACCTGAAGGGCTTAATTCAACACTCTCGTCGCTCAGTGCTGAAAGCCTGCAGGAAATGAAGGCTTGGATTCAAAGTTATTTTAAAATCCCTGGGATCACTTTCAAAGATTCAACTTCGGACCGCCTGCTTTTTCGCCGTTTTTCAGTCAAAATAAGACCCGAGATTGTGACCTTAAAAACTCCCCACCACTTTCCAAACCAAAGTCAGAATCATCATCTGACACCCACCGAATGGAATCAGGTCTTAAAACAGGAAAAAGATTTTGTTTTGATTGATACCAGAAATTGGTACGAAACAAAGGTCGGAACGTTCAAGGGCGCAATCAATCCAAAAACAGATGTTTTCACCCAGTTTCCCCAATTTGTGGCGGAAAATAATTTTCCTAAAGAAAAAAAGATGCTGATCTTTTGCACCGGTGGAATTCGCTGTGAAAAAGGCATTCTGGAGTTACAAGCTCAAGGCTATAAAAATGTTTTTCAGCTAGAAGGTGGGATTTTAAAATATATCGAACAATACCCAGAGGATCAGTTTGAAGGAGAATGCTTTGTCTTTGATCGCCGAGTGGCTTTAGATCAAAGGTTAAAACCAACGATAAAATTTCAACTTTGCCCCCACTGTGGTCAGCCCGGGGATTTAAAAATAAATTGCATCAGATGCAGCACAGATTCTTTTATCTGCCAAGAGTGCCACGCTTTTGAGATTAAAAAAGACACTTGTTCAAAACATTGCGCCCATCAGTGGGAGCGATTCCCTGGGCGAAAAGGCAGACACCAAGTCAGAAACGTGGATCTGCCCTGATCGACTAAAGAAGAACTTCCATAAGACCGTAAACCACGGCCGTTAAAACAAATCCGCTCGTGATGACACCTTTCACAGTTGTCATCGGACCCAATTTACCTTTCATGCCATTGATTTGAAGAGCGCCCACAACGATCAATAGAACCGTAAAGTAAATCGGCTTTTTACTGACATCAATTTGAATCGGCAAATGCGAAGCCGCTCCCATAAAAAATAGCATTGGAATTGAAAACATTGTGTTCGTTCTAGAGGCCAATGTCGCAGCCGCTGCTTTGGCTGGCAAATCCGGTAATGCAGATCCTCCAGCGGCCACTTGTTGGGCCGACTGAATAATCAATTTTTGTTTTGGCCAAATCAGAAACCAAACGTTGGCCCACATCAAAGTTCCGAACAAGGCACCGGTCATAATTTTAAGACCCCAGTCGCCGCTCATGCTAAAACCAATTTTACTAGCCAGTCCCAACATCAGTAAGCCAGTCACAAAAGTCCACATAGCACCC
>JAYWEU010000020.1:0-2641 GCA_043779385.1 Pseudobdellovibrionaceae bacterium | reverse complement strand
AATTCGTAAGGCAACAACGAACCACTTAAACCTCTGTAACAATTAAATAATCTTGAGGCGTTAGCCTGCACTAAGCACACTCAAGTGGGGCAGTTTCTAAGTCTTTAAGTGGATAAAAGATTAGCTAAATTAACATAATCTAAGGACTGCTTCTTTTCAGTTTTTGTAACGATTTCTAAAGGCACTTGCACCAATTGATGGCCTTCAATTCCAATCATAACGTCACAAATTCCAGACAATAAAGTTTCAACAGCGGCCGCCCCCATCCGAGAGGCTAAGATTCGATCGTTAGCCGTCGGGCTGCCCCCTCGTTGTTGATGTCCAAGGACACAGACTTTGGCATCCAGGCCGGATTTTTTTCGAATTGCGTCACCCAGATCGTAAGCCCGTCCTGGTTTTTGACCTTCAACGGTGACAATAATGCTGCTTTTTTTACCGCGCTTCATAGATTCTTTAATTCGTTCAACAGCTTTATCTACTGTTGTATTTCCATCAGGAGTAAAAATTTCCTCAGCCCCGCCAGCCAGGCCAACAAAAGAAGCAATGGCTCCGGAATTTCGACCCATGACTTCCACAATAAAAACGCGGTCGTGACTGTCAGCAGTGTCGCGAATTTTATCAATGGCGTCTAGCGCTGTATTAACAGCCGTATCAAAACCAATGGTACGATCAGTTCCAAAAATATCATTATCAATTGTTCCAGGAATTCCAATGATCGGAATCTGGTGCTCTTCCCAAAGCATATGGGCCCCACGGAAAGAGCCATCGCCACCGATGCAAACAGCCGCATCGATTTCTAAAGCTTTCAAGTGGTCAGCGGCTTTTTTTCTAAATTCAGGTTTTAAAAATTCCAAACAACGACCCGTTTTTATCACAGTCCCGCCGCGCTGGATGATGTTCGCCATATCGCGCACTTGCAAAGGATGAATTTCGTTGCTGACCATGCCGCTATAGCCACCGATAACTCCGTAAACTTCAAGTTTACGTTGATATCCTAGGCGGACCACGGCTCGAGTGGCGGCGTTCATTCCGGGGGCGTCTCCACCACTGGTGTAGACAGCAATTCTTTTTAAAGTTTTTTTAAATTGAGCCATATCGGTTGCACCAAAAAAAAGGGACCCAGGGGGTCCCTTTTTTGAAATTAATTATGAATTAGATCTAGTTAACCATAGATTTAAATTCAGCGCCAGCGCGGAATTTAGGAGCCCATGATGCAGGAATTTTGATCGCTTTGCCAGTTTGTGGGTTGCGACCAGTGCGAGCTTTACGCTTTGCTTTTGTGAATGTCCCGAAACCAACAAGTTTCACGTCGTCACCTTTTTTTACTGATTTTTTAATGTTTTCCATTGTGCAATCTAAGAACGCCTCAGCTTGAGCTTTAGAAACATTTGTCTCAGTCGCAATCTTTTCGATCAACTGTGCTTTATTCATTTGAACTCCTTGTTCAGTTTGTTGTCCATTTCCGTGTTCAACAAAATCAGATAACATTTTCGTGGGTCGGTCAACATGAAAAATCAATCCTCAGAATCATCAACTTCTGGGTCGTCATTTTCTGTGGCCATTTCTTGATCTAAATTTTTTGTAGGAATCTTAAACTTCTCATCAGCCCACTCGCCAAGATCGATCATTTTGCACCTTTCAGTGCAAAATGGGCGGTACGGATTTTCTAAGGAATATTCAATGATTTTTCCACAGTAAGGGCAGCGGACTTTTCTCATGACAGTAAGCCTGTCATAAAATCCGCTTTTTTGTCTAGTTAGAATGCACTAGTAGCCGCAGTAGTAAGAATAGTTGTCACTTTTAACAAGGGTTCCCGTCATAAAAGTGATGCCTTCATAGGCAAGACTATAGGTAAAGTAGGGGTCGCCCGGTTTTCCTTGCGCCACTTGAATTTGAATCAAACTGCGGTTGGCTTGCGTATCTCGGTCTCCAAGCTGTCGGCTTTCGAAACCTTGGCTGTTATTGATTTTATAGGTCGACATCGGAAGACTGACTGGATTATGCGTGCCATAAGAATTGTCATTATAAATCGGAAAACCGATCAGGCCCGCAAAGAAATCAGAAAACTTAGGCAAAGAATAATAAAAGTTGCTCGGTTGAGGCCAAGAAAAAATTTGAAAAACGGTCAAGCCGTTGCCAAGGCTTAAATTGACTCGAAAACTTCCTGCACTAAACACACCGCACGCCGCGGCTCCACCTGAGGAGTGATTTTGATCACAAACGCCCATCGCTTCTTTAAGAAATTTTTGAAGTTGAGCCGTGTTCGTAATTTTTAAACTATTGTAGCAGTAGTTGTCTGAAGAGTAGCTTGTTCCACCGGCCAAATTATTATTATAGATCGGAGTTGAGATGGCTCCACCTGGCCCTTGGCAGACCGAAGAACCATTTGAATTGATTAAAGCCGATCCAGCTGGACACGAAGCTACACCCAAGGGAACTGTGGCAATGCCCGAGTTCTTAGATTCAGATTTCCCGCAGGCAATCAATCCAACAACCGTAAAGGCGCTTAATGCGATCCATAACCAATGTCTGTTTTTCATAGTAACCTCGCTCAATCAAGATTGATTCACCAAATATGCCAATTCTTCGGGTGCCAAATGAAATTAAACCTTCACACAGGAATTAGCCGTGTCTCACTCTG
>JAYWEU010000019.1:0-41506 GCA_043779385.1 Pseudobdellovibrionaceae bacterium | reverse complement strand
AAAAAACTAAATCAAAAGGCATCTATTTAAAACTTAATATGGACGAAACAATTCCACATCGAATTTGCAGCGATCCAACAAGACTTCGCCAGATTTTTATCAACATCATTGGCAACGCCGTGAAATTCACCGAAAATGGCGGCATCACAGTGCAAGTCGACGCCATTTTTAAAGATCATGAGACAGTTCAATTTAAAATTGCTGTTCAAGACACCGGCGTTGGGGTTTCTATCGAACAAAGTAAGCGCCTTTTCCAACCCTTCAGCCAAGCTGATAACACAACAACAAGAAAATTCGGCGGTACAGGCCTGGGTTTAGTTCTCTCGGAACGGCTGGCAAAAGCGCTTGGCGGCAAGGTGACAATCACGGATCCGAACTCAGGTCATGGCAGTGTTTTCACAGTTAGTTTTTTAGCGACTTTACCGCGAAAGAATATGAATTCCTTACCAGTGCCTAAGCCGCTTGAAAACCTGACGACGAATAATAAACTGAACCTTCAAGGCGTGAAGGTCCTAATTGCCGATGATTCTGCAGATAATCGATTCCTGGTTCAAAGAGTTCTAACCAATAATGGGGCTTCCGTTGAAACTGCAAACAACGGACTTGAGGCTTTGAATAAAGCCCTGCACGGCGATTTTAATATCGTTCTTATGGATATTCAAATGCCTGAAATGGATGGTTACGAAGCCACAAGATGCCTTAGGGAAGCAGGTTACAAAAAACCTATTATCGCACTGACGGCCCATGCCATGGCCGAAGAAAAGACGCGCACCCGCGCCGCTGGCTGTGATGGACATCTGACCAAACCATTAAATCAAAAAGACCTAATTGAGACCATCCAACGTCATATTAAAAGCTCTGTTATTTCGAATTGATTTTTAAATTGGTGCGATCTACAGGACTCGAACCTGTGACACCTTGCATGTCATGCAAGTACTCTACCAACTGAGCTAAGATCGCGTGGCACTTTTAAGGCTTCATTCATACCAACAGATTCTTGGGCTGACAAATGAAAATCTTGTTGAAAATGAAGCCACCAATGCCTGAAAAATGGCGCGGCTTCTATTGAGTGATACCTGCAGACCTGATCCAAAGGGGGCTTTTTATGGCCACAACTGCGAACTCCTGAAAATAGACTAAGATCGTTATTAATATTTATAGATAAGCCATGCCTAATCACGCCATGATCCGACTTTAAACCACAGAAGCCCAGCTTCCCTTGAGAGGTGTAGATTCCCGGTTCTGCTGAAGAATACCTTGCCTCGACACCAAACTCTCGCAAGGCCGATATGGTCACTCTCATTAATTTTGGAACAAACTCTCGGATACTGATTTGATGGACTTTTAGATCTAGCATTGGATAAATAATGAGCTGACCCGGGCTATGAATTGTCGCTTGGCCGCCGCGATCCGTTTGGACAACTTCTAAACCTTTGGACTGCAATTCTCGTTCACTGAGGAATAAATCTTCTGAAATCTTCCCCCGAATACCTAAGGTCATCACGGGGAAAAATTCAGTGCCTAAAATAATCATCTCGTGCCGGCCTGCAATTTTCGGCACAAGTTTTTTTTGGAGAATGGCTACATCCTTGTAATTTTGCAAACCCAGCCATTGAAATGAATCAGTACATTTCGACTTTGTCATTTTCCTTAAATCCTGAGCCAGAGTGAATAATCGCCACGGATCCATCCGTCCCAAAATAACTGACGACTTCCAAAGTTCCTTTGATCCGGCCTTGAACCTTTCCAATATGTGAACCTGAATCAGGATCAAAAACATCTTCACCTTCTTCAGACACTTTTAAAATATCTCCCGTCTGAAGACCCGAAATGCGCCCGACGTTCAAATAAACGCGGTCACCACTGATCGCCGCAATTCGCCCTTCCCAAATAATTTTATCCATAGCCGCCAAGACCTGCGGGGTAAAATCCATAAACGCGTCTTTGATAATGACTTGAATAAGTTCCGCATTGTTTTGAATAAACTTATCCGATTCGACCCGCTCGCCCACCCGCGTGTTCGGTTCATCCAGCACAACAGTTTTTACGACATTCATCAGCTCTTTCGTTCCCCGAGTGCTGAACAGGCGCACGCGCACGACACTTTCAAACTTAGTCGTCATATTTCGAATCACGCCAATTTGATCAGACGCCCGCTTGATTTTAAGATCCATGATCTTACCTTCAAGAACTGAGTTCACACCCAACTGCGAAACATCACGAGTGATATCCTTCATAATATATTCACCATTTTGAATATGTTTACTGAGGTTGATCTTTAGCTCTTGGCTATCGATGGCAATCAGCTGACCTGTTCGATTTAAATCGGCGATGAAAGCCCTTCTAGCATTTTCACGAAGGACAGGATCCCGTTGATCATTGGCATCTAGAAAAGGTAAAACCATAACGCGTTTTTTAATTCCAGAATCTTGGGGGGCATGCAGATTCATATCACTGACTTGTTTACTAGGAACACTTCGACTGGTTTGAAGTGACGAGCACCCCAATGCAAGACAGACAAAAACTAAAATATTGAATTGTTTCATGATCATTTTATAAGTCTCCTGACTATCGTTTCATATCGACAATGAGTTCTTTATCGCCTGTCGAAGAGGTTTGAAATCGAAAACCATTGAATTCTAATTGATTTAACTTAAGACCCAGCTCTTGGGGCGTCGAAGTGCTGTCCACTTCATAGGTGATCGTGTTTCCACCGATAAGCCTTTCTTTGATATTTCTAATTTGCGACATTTGATTTCGAATTTTTTCTTTTAAAAACTCGCGCTGTTGAAAGGGCACATCGCCTCGAACGGTCAGACGAATAATATTTGTCCCGACGCTGCCCTTTTGCCAAGCTTCAAAAACTTGGGACGCTAAATCTTGGCAAACAGAATCAATCACCTGATGAAGTTTTTTATCAACAACACCTTCAAAAGCCCCGCTTTCTGTTTCGTATTTTCTTGAAACATCGGCGATCGGCCGATGATTGCTCAGCTGAATGGCGGATAATTTAATATCAATGCGGTAAAGATTCGATCCCAAAGAACTGCGAGAGAACTCAATATCACCTTCAACGACTAAAGGGGCTTGAAACATTCGCCCTAAGAATTCCATATCATCTGGCGAAACCCGATCGTTTTGGTAAACGGTGGGAACTAAATGACTGCCGTTCATCTCAAGGGGACGAATGACATGAAATTGCTGTTTTTTAAAAGCCGTTCTTAAGGAGGCTTCGACCTGCCGAGCATTAAATAACAAAAACTTTTTGCTAGAAATATCGCCCGGCTGCCACCATTTAAATGCGCTGACACCGACCCGGTCATAAAAACTGATGATCGGCAAAACGACTGGCAAAGTGTCATTCTCGTTCAGTAAGCCCGCATTTTGCAAAAGGGTTTTTAAATTACTTAAAGAAACCTTCATTAAGAAAGGCATTGAATATCCAGGCCCAGGATTTAAGGAAACCATATCGCCAGGTTTCACATAAGAAACATACCGCCCTGACATTTTTTCGATCTTACTATGAACTACATTTTTATTTTTTTCATATTTATCAGGACCCATCAGTTCGCGGGCTAAATCTTCTGTCAGTCTGGATATAGCGCCCTCTTGCAATTCCTTGCGAGCGGCCGGAGCCTCGGTGACAGTGGTGGTGACATTGATATTTTTTTCAATCAGTTCTTCGGCCAAGGCCTGAACCGCTAAAACAATAATGAACCCGAATAGAATATTTTTCAACCTTAACTCCTTAATTCAATAAAGTCGGTGGTTCCAAAGTGCGAATGTAAGGACTCAATAAATTCCGAGCCAATCTGCACTTTGATTTGCTCTTCCATTTCTAAGAAAACTTCTTGCCCTAGATCGTCTAATTTCATCTGCAAACTGACTTCAGTGGGCCCCGGGTGTTCTTTTAAAACCGCATTTAACTTTTCAAAATCTTGCATCTGAAGATGGCCTAAATGAAACACCACATGACGAGCTTTTTTCAAAGCCTCTTCTAATGTCGACATTTGATCGACCATGATTTTAACCAGCCCCTCTTCAACTTCCAAGGTGCCACCCACTAAAACCGGTCTTTCTTCTTTACATAAAGTCTCATACCTTGAAAAAACGTCTGGAAAAATCACAAGCTCACAACTGCCGCTCAGATCCTCAAAGCGACCAAAGGCCATTCGTGTGCCTTTTTTTGTAATGACTTCGCGAAGCTCTGCCACCAATCCACACACGACAACCCGCTTACGATCTGAGCGATCCCGGTTCCAAACTTTCGGCTCTGGTTTTTTTTCAGGGTTCACAGGGGGAAGCTGTTGCGCGAGCTCACCCACAGGACAAGTGATCCATATTTTTGAGAGGCGATCAAAGCCAGCCAAGGGATGATCACTGAGGTAAAAACCGATCACTTCTTTTTCAAAGGCTAGCGACGCTGTTCGGCTCCAAGCTTTGGCCTCCAGCAACTGGACCTCTGTTTCGGTTGAAACACTTAAATCAAATAAAGATGTCTGCCCTAACTCGCGGTCTTTGTTGACTCCTTGGGCACGATCTAAAAATTGCTGGTAGCCTGCCATCAGCTGGGCCCGGTGCGCACCAAAACCATCTAAGGCGCCGGCTTTAATCATACACTCGACAGTTTTTTTATTTATTTTTCTTAAATCCAAAGTATTAAAAAATTGCTCTAAGGATTCAAATTTCTTTTCTGGCAATTTTTCGCGAGCTTCTAAGATCGCATCCACAGCACTTTCGCCCATTCCTTTAATCGCGCCCAAACCAAAATAAATTTCGTCGCCCTTGCAAGTGAACAGATATTCAGAATAATTCACATGCGGAGCATTCACTTTGATCTGATGTCTTTGCGCATCTTTAATATACTTAACAACATTATCGGTATTGCCCACTTCGGTGCTCAGCAAAGCTGCAAAAAACTCGACCGGATAATAATTTTTAAGCCAAGCCGTTTGAGCGGCCACCACGCAATAAGCGGCCGCATGAGATTTATTAAATCCGTAGTCGGCAAACTTATACATCAAATCAAAAACTTCATCAGCCTTAACATGATCAAAACCATTTTTCTTAGCACCATCTAAAAACCTTTGGCGCTGTTGATCCATCTCTGATTTGATTTTTTTACCCATCGCCCGGCGAAGCATATCGGCTTCACCTAAACTGTAGCCCGCTATGGTCGAGGCAATTCCCATCACCTGCTCTTGGTAAACAATAATTCCGTAGGTCTCTTCTAAAATTTCTTTTAATTCGATAAACGGATAATGAATCGCTTCTTCGCCGTGCTTTCGCCGCGTGAAATCAGGAATCATCGCCATCGGGCCCGGCCGGTAAAGGGCATTGATCGCCGTGATATCAGCAAAAGAGCTTGGTTTAATACTTCGAATGGCCTGCGTGATTCCATCACCCTCGAACTGAAAGATTCCTGAAGTATCGCCGCGGGTCATGATCGAATAGATTCCTGGATCCTTTAACGAAATATCGCTGGTCAGAATCTTCTTATTTCTATTTTTTTCAATCAAACGTAAGGCATGATCGATATGGGTTAAAGTTTTAAGACCTAAAAAATCAAACTTTATCAGGCCAATTTTTTCAGCATGCTTCATATCATACTGAACTACATTTTCGCCATCAGCCCCTTTGTACAAGGGTGCCAGCTTGACAAGTTCGCCATCCGCGATGATGACTCCCGCCGCATGGATCCCCGCATGACGAACCATGCCTTCCACCCGCTGAGCTAAATCCATCAGTGTAGCGACTTGGGGATTTGTCTCCATCATCTCGACAAGCCTTGGCTCCATCTCCATGGATTCTTTTAAAGTGACTCCTAGTTTATCGGGAATTAATTTCGATACGGCATCCACTTCAGGAAAAGTCATTCCCAAGACGCGACCGACATCTTTAATGGCAGCTCTAGTTTGTAACTTTCCGTAAGTAATAATTTGCGAAACTGATTTTTGGCCGTACTTTTCAGTCACATATTGAATCACGGCTTGTCTGCGATCCTGACAGAAGTCGATATCAAAATCGGGCATTGAGACCCGTTCAGGATTTAAAAACCGCTCAAAAAGAAGTTTTGACGGAAAAGGATCAAGATCAGTAATATTTAAACAGTAGGCGACCAGGGAACCAGCTCCAGAACCCCGGCCCGGTCCGACAGGAATATTATTTGCTTTAGCCCAGTTGATAAAATCCGAAACAATTAAAAAGTAACCATTAAAACCCATGCGGTCGATCACACCCAGCTCAAAATTTAATCTTTCAACATATAAAGATTTTTGATCTTCAGGCACCGTTTCATCGCGAGCTTCGGATTCTTTGTAGCGAACTTCAAGGCCTTCGAAAGATTGACGGCGAATCTCTTCAAATAAACTGACTCCGTCTTTTGTTGGATAAGACGGCAGGTGATAAATGGCTTTGCCCTTTTCGTCTTTTAATTTGAATTTAAGCTCGCAACGCTCAGCAATTTCTAAAGTGTTTTGCAGAGCTTCAGGCACGTCAGAAAAAAGCTTGGCCATCTCGGCCGGTGATTTTAAATAGAACTCGCTTGAACCTAATTTAGTGCGATGGTCATCGGACAAGGTTTTATTAGAACCAATACAAACTAACACTTCTTGAGCTATTTGATCATCGGGCGTCAAATAATGAACGTCATTAGCCGCCACCAAAGGCGTTGAAGTGATTTTCGAGGCTTCGATTAAAAATGGATTGATCTGATCCCACGCCGGCACGCCCGTACGATTCACTTCTAAATAAAGACGATCGCCAAAAATCTTTTTTAATTTCCTGATTTTCTCAAGCGCTGCTTCCGGACCTTCTTTTAGAAAGCAGTCTGAAATCTCGCCGCGCAAACCACCTGTGAGGCAGATGATATCCTGGCTGTATTTTTCCAAAATCTCGTCGTCAATTCGCGGTTTCCAGTAAAACCCTTCTTGATAAGAAATCGAACTTAGCTGACACAGATTTTGGTAACCTGTCAGGGATGTTGCTAAAAGCACCAGCCGCTTGGGACCGGTCTGCACCTGATCACGATCTTGCTTTTTTTCTAAGCGGGACCCTGGCGCCATGTAGGTATCAATTCCAAGAATTGGTTTTACGCCGGCATCAAGGGCTGCAAAATAAAACTCAATCGCGCCAAACATATTTCCGTTATCAGTTAAAGCCAGCGCTGGCATCTCTAAAGCCGCGGCCTTTTTAACTAATGGTTTTAAGCGGCAGGCCGCTTCCAGCAAAGAATATTCAGAATGGACATGCAAATGAACAAAAGACATATCACTCCCACTCAATCGTCGCTGGAGGCTTACTGGTCACATCATAAACAACGCGATTGATGCCACGCACTTGGTTGGTGATCCGATTTGAAACTTCACGCAGAAATTGAAACTCAAACGGAAACCAATCAGCTGTCATTCCATCTTGGGAAGTCACAGCCCGTAAAGCTAAAACATTTTCATAGGTACGACCATCACCTTGAACGCCCACAGTTTGCACCGGTAAAAGAACACAAAAAGCCTGCCAAATTTTATCGTAAAGGCCAAACTCTTTTAACGCCGAAACATAAACATCGTCGGCCTCACGCAAAACCTGCAGCTTGGTCTCGTTGATATCGCTTAAGATACGAATCGCAAGACCTGGCCCTGGAAAAGGGTGACGCCACAGCATCTCGTGCGGCAGCCCCAGCTCCTTGCCAATTTTTCGAACTTCATCTTTAAAAAGTTCGCGCACGGGTTCTAATAATTTTAATTTCATTTTTTCAGGCAGTCCCCCGACATTGTGGTGGGACTTGATGGTGACACTAGCTCCCATAACAGAGACACTTTCAATCACGTCGGGATAAAGTGTTCCTTGCGCTAACCACTGAACGTGCCCACGACCCATTTTTTCTAAAGACGCTTCAAACACTTCAATAAAAACGCGGCCGATAGCTTTTCTTTTTTTCTCAGGGTCCGTGACGCCTTTTAAGGCCGTTAAAAATTCAGCCTGAGCGTTGACACCCATCACGTTCAGGCCAATTTTTTTATAATTTTCTAAAACGCTTTGATATTCATTTTTTCGAAGTAATCCATTGTCGACAAATAAACATCGAACCCGGTCAGGACCTAAAGTTTTTGTCAGCAAAGTCGCAACAACGGTCGAGTCGACGCCGCCACTGAGGGCACAAAGAACATGATCGGTCGGCCCGACTTTTTTTAAGATATCTTGTTGAAGTCGATCGGTGATCTGGGGAGCTTGCCAATCTTCAGGCGCTTTGCACATCTTAGCAAACTCGATTAAGATTTCTTGGCCATGCTCGGTGTGAGCCACTTCAGGATGAAACTGCACCGCTAAAATTCGCGCGCCACGCAGAGCGGCCGGGTGTGAATCCGTCGTCGCAATCACTTTTGTTCCCGGAGGTGCTTTTTTCACGACGTCGCCGTGGCTCATCCAAACTTTCTGTTGCTTTGGAATCTTTCCCAATGGCTCAGTCCAGGTGACGGTGTTATGCCCATATTCCCGCGACGTAGACTTTTCGACTTCACCGCCCAAATCATGAGCCATCAATTGCATTCCATAACAAATTCCTAAAAGGGGTGCGACGGCCTCAAGTTCACGAATATTTCTTTGCGGAGAGCCCTCTTCGTAAACAGAATTTGGTCCACCGCTTAATATAATTCCGTAAGGATTTTTTTTCTTAATTTCATCGATCGGAAATGAATAGGGAACAATTTCAGAATAAAATCCCAGTTCGCGCAAACGCCTGGCAATCAGTTGCGTGACTTGCGAACCAAAATCTAAAATAAGAAATCCCCGCTGCTGCATTCCTACTCCATCCGGTAATTGGGCGCTTCTTTGGTGATGCTGACGTCGTGCACATGACTTTCACGAAGTCCTTGCGGACTGATTTGCACAAATTTTGCTTTGCTTTGCAGTTCTTCGACAGTTTTTGCGCCAACGTATCCCATGCCCGACTTTAATCCACCGACCAGCTGATGAATAATTCCGCTGGCATTTCCTTTGTAAGGAACTTTGCCTTCGATCCCTTCAGGCACAAGCTTATCTTCTTCCGCCACATCGGCTTGGCCATAGCGATCTTTTGAGCCCTTACTCATGGCGCCCAAAGATCCCATGCCGCGATAAACTTTGTAAGTGCGACCTTGATACAAAATTGTTTCGCCCGGCGATTCTTCCGCTCCCGCGAGTAAATTTCCAATCATCACAACGTTGGCGCCTAAAGCTAAGGCCTTTGTAATGTCGCCTGAAAATTTAATGCCTCCATCAGCAATGATGGTTTTCCCTTTTTTACGAGCTACCTCTGAACACTCGATCACCGCAGAGATCTGCGGCATTCCGACTCCAGCAACGACACGAGTGGTACAAATACTTCCGGGGCCCACTCCAATTTTAATCACGTCTGCCCCCGCATCAATCAGGGCTTTTGTGCCATCGGCCGTCACAACATTTCCGGCAATGATGATGGTGTCTTTAAATTTTGCTCGCAAATCTTTAACAATGGTCAAAACATTTTTAGAATGCCCATGGGCTGTATCGATACAAAGAACATCCACCTGGGCTGCGACCAAGGCTTCAGCCCGCTCGCGCGCTTCGCCACTGACCCCGATGGCAGCGCCTGCCATCAAACGACCGCGGCTGTCTTTTGTTGATTGCGGGAAGGCTTGCGCTTTTTCAATATCTTTTATTGTGATCAAACCCTTTAGTTTTTTATTTTTATCAACGACCGGCAACTTTTCAATCCGGTGCTTTTGCAAAATCTTTTTAGCTTGTTCTAAAGTTGTGCCCTCTTCGGCGGTCACTAAATTTTCGGTGGTCATTAAATTCTGGATTGGCTGCTGGATATTAGTTTCAAAACGCAGATCTCGATTGGTCAAAATTCCGACCAGCACACCATCAACCGTGATCGGAACACCGCTGATGGAATATCTTGCCATCACCTCTAAAGCTTCGGCCACCAGGTGGTCGGGACCCAAAGTGATGGGATCTTGAATCATCCCGCTTTCGTATTTTTTAACTTTCTCGACTTCAAAGGCCTGCTTTTCAATATCCATGTTTTTATGAATAATTCCTAAGCCGCCATGCTGAGCCATAATCCGGCCGATTTTATGTTCAGTCACCGTGTCCATCGCAGCAGAGATGATGGGTGTATTTAAAAAAACATCGCGGGCAAAAAAACTTCTCGGGGTGACATCAGAAGGAATAATTTCGGAGTACTGGGGAAGCAGAAGAATATCATCAAAAGTCAGCGCATAAGGAATATTTTTGATCAATTCCATTCCAGATCTCCTTGGCAATAAAGCTTCTCAAATTTTTATTACTTTTACAGCTAAAGTGCCATCCAAAAGGGCTTGGATCGCCTAGTTATAACGCGCGTTATAAGGGGCTTTCTTCGTACCAAGTTTTATATAAAAGGTAGTTATCTGCCGACTGAGATAAAGATTTAATTTCTTCGTCCGTTAAGGGCCGTTTCACCTTCGCAGGTCGCCCCACGATCAGGCTGCGAGGCGGGAATTTTGAACCCTCGGTCACCAAGCTTCCAGCTCCTACTAAAGATTGTTCGCCGATGACAGCGCCATCCATCACAATACTGCCCATGCCGATCAATGATTCGCGACCAATATGACAACCGTGCAAAATCACCGAGTGACCCAAAGTCACGCGGTCCTCCAAAGTGCAGCCAAATTTTCCATAAGTGCCGTGCAAGACGCAATTATCCTGCACATTGGATTCGCGGCCGATCCGAATCGGCATGACGTCGCCGCGAATGACAGAGTTAAACCAAACCGAAGTTCCGGCCTCAAGGACGACATCACCAATCACCATGGCACTGGGTGCAATGTAAGAATCTTTGGCGATAGAAGGCGTAAAGCGACGCGCTGAAATAATATTTTTCATCAGTTCAAGTAGGTGTGATTTTTAATCACTAAATGTTTATTTTTACCCAAAGTCTGGGTCATTCCATGAATTTCGGCCGTCATGACTTTGCTTTTATTGATAAAATCCAAAGTCGCGTAAACGGGAACTGCCTGATGTAAACAAAAAGACATGGCCTCATCAGCCCGCACTTTTAAACTATTCAGGGAAGGATGACCGCGAAAATAAACTCGGACATATTGGTGAACGCCTTTAATTTGCACAAACACACACTGCAAAAGTTCAATCTGCAAACTTTTTAACATCATTTCACTTAAGCGATGTGGAGTGGTCGGCGGGAGAGAATGATTGGCCTGACTTAAAGCCATCCCTGCTTCCAAAGGATTGATCGCCACCGGCAAAGTGTGAATGCTTTTTTCATCTTTCAGCAACAGAAAAGGTCTTCCGCCGTCCGGAGTGACCGATAATCCAAACGGAAATAATCGAATCAATTCCGACTGGTGAAAACAAATCTCTTCGGTTTGAGTCAGATGAAATTCAGTCTTCATTGCAGGGAAATCTCTCCACGAAGGACAGCGGGAGAAGCCTTGGTGATTCGAATGGGCAGCATCTGGCCGACCTGCACGGCCTCACCGTCAAAGAAAACCAATTTATTTTGCGATGACCGACCGGAAGCATTTTTTCTTTTTTCATCGTAGTGATCAACTAAGACTTCTAATGTTTGCCCGACATAACGACTGACCATTTCAAAAGCCATTTTATTATGCATCTCAAAAAGCCGTTGCAAGCGTTCAGATTTAACCGCTTCGTCCACTTGATCTTCAAAGCGCGCCGCCTTTGTAAAGGGCCGCGGCGAGTACTTGAAAGCAAAGATTGTTTCTGGCCGGACTTCTTGCACCAGACTTAAAGTATCCTGAAATTGCTCTTCAGTCTCACCGGGGAAACCGACGATAATATCGGTTGATAAAACAACATTGGGGATTGCTTTTTTAATCATGGCGATTTTTTCTAAATACTGTTCTCGAGTGTAGCCGCGATTCATGCGTTCAAGAACTTCGGAATTTCCGCTTTGAAAAGGCAAATGAATATATTCACAAACTTGCGGCTGGTGAATAAACATTGTGTCGACTAATTTTTGATTAAAATCTTTTGGATGAGAGGTCGTAAACCGCACGCGACTGATGTCTGTTTCAGTGGCCATGACTTTTAATAAATCGGCCAAGTCCGCACCACATTCGCTGGTGTAGGAATTGACATTTTGCCCAAGCAAAGTGATTTCCTTAACGCCTTTTTTAATCAAAGTGCGGACATCATTCATGATATGAGCTAAGGGCCGACTTTTTTCACGACCGCGAGTGTAAGGAACCACACAAAAACTACAAAAATTATCGCAACCTTTAGTGATATTCACAAAGGTCGAGACCCCAGGATTTCGAACCAATGTTTCAACATGATAAAGACTGCGATGTTCGATTTTTGTATTTACAACGCGGGCGTCTTTTTGTTCAACCTCAGCAATAATTTGTGGCAGCTGATCGATGGTGTCCGTGCCAAAGACAAAATCAATCATGGGTTGATTTTTAATCAGTTTTTCTTTTTCCTGCTGTCCAACACAGCCACCCACACCAATCAGCAAATCAGGATTGGCTTCTTTCATTTTGCGGTAGGTGCCGACCTCTGAATAGACTTTATGAACGGGTTTTTCACGAATGCTGCAGGCGTTGATGATGATCACCGAAGCTTCCAGCGGAGAATCCACCGGCGTATAATTGGCCATTTCTAGTAAACTGTACATGCGATCGGTGTCGTTGACGTTCATTTGGCAACCATAGGTTGAAATATAAACGCCGCGCCCCCGACCCGTTGAGGCCGGCTTTACAGTGACGATCGGTGCTGAATTTATGTCCGCATCTAAAGCCAAAAAACACCCTCAATTTCATTGGGTTTTGGAAAAGTTTTCACGTTGTGTCAAAGTCGCCCCTGAGGTATAGAGGAAGCGACTTTCGAAGTCAAACTTAAGCCCAAAGGATTTTATGTCTCCGCGCCGAGCAAGCTCTAAGAAGTGGACCACGTTTCCGCCCGAATTTATCGATCAAGTGACCGGAGTTTTTAAAGAAACTTTCGCAAAATCCCTGGCCGACTCCAACTTGATTGTCGATGGCCGGATTTACCCTGAAGAGCTCGTGCTGCGCGTCGGTGTCCGAGAAAAAGGACGCTTAAAACAGTCTAATTTTGAGGTTTCGACGGATTATGAAGCCGATGTGCCAGAATCCTTAGATCGAATCCACTGTTTGGTCGACGTCGCGGCGTCGATGATGCTAGAATTTTTCGACGCAGAAGGTGAAGCCGAATTCCCCTTTGTGTGGAAAGAGTACCCCTATAAAGGAAAACCAATTTACCTCCAAATTAGCGCCGAAAATACAGATCTTGAAGCCCAAGCCGATGCCTTTTTAGGAATTTCAGGTGAAGAGTTACTGAATGAACAGGCGGCCTCTGAAGACGCCCTAGACCGCGCTGAACAAGAGCTTCTTCATTAATAGTTTTTTGTTTCCATTGACAGAATCAGAGCGCCAAAAAATAATCCAAGAATGAACTTAAAGTTTTCTTGGCAAGATTTTTTATGGCCCCATGACAAACCTGATAATAACTCTGAAGCGCTGGCCGTTGAACAAATGTTCTTGAGCACAAATTTTGTGGGTCTTATCTGGGGTATGGCTCTGACCCTGGTCTTTACTTTTCAAGAGCAAAAAGTTTTACAAATCCTGTCGGGCTTATTTTTATCAAGTATGATTTTTAGCCTCTTTATTCGGTCTTGGACAAAAAAAACTCGCACAGGTGTTTTATTTCAAAGTTTTGCATTTTATTTTTATTTGGTGGGCGTCATGACGACCACTGGTGGAATTTTAAGTCCCGCCTTGATTTGGCTGCCGTTGATTATTTATTATGTTTATCCATTGCTTGGAAAAAAATGGACTGTCTTTTGGGTCGGCCTGTGGACAGCGACGAACATTTTTTTTTGGATCGCGGATTCACTGGGCTGGCTTCCACCTAATATTTTATCCTCAGAAGCCCAACGAATTTACACCATTCTTTCAGTTATTTTTATGCTTCCCCTGGGTCTTTGGCTTTATTCTTTGTATCAAAAATATTTTGAAGACTTGCGTCAGGTCAGCCAAAAACAGCGCATGGAAAGCTCCCACCTCTTGCATGTGATCTCCCATGATATCCGGTCACCCCTTCAAATTATTCAGTCCTACACCCATCTTTTAAAAGACGACAAGGGCGAAAAAAAATTAGCTTTTATCGCGCCGATTGAAAAATCAGTGCTGCGAATTTCTAACCTTTTAGGGCAAGTCCGCGATTACGAAAATTTAATGTATTCTAAAGAAAAAATTCCTTTAGAGCCCGTGGACTTAAAAGCTGTGATGGAGGAAACTCTGCAAACTAAACAACTGCATTTTCCCGAAAAAATGATCCAAGTCTTAATCGATTTTCAAGAGCCAACATCGATGGTCTTGGCAAACCAAGGCGCTTTATCATCGCAAATTCTTTGCAATATTCTTAGCAACGCCTTTAAGTTTAGTGCCCCCCAAAGCAAGATCGAAGTTTCAGCAAGAAAGCACTCGAATTTAGTGATCTTAAAGATTCGGGATTACGGAATCGGCATCCCAGAGAGTCATATGGAAAATATTTTTGAATTTTCTAAAAAAACTTCACGCCCTGGAACAGCCGGAGAAAAAGGATCAGGGTTTGGACTTCCCATTGCAAAAATGTTTCTTGATCAAATGAATGTGCCCGCACAACTTAAAAGTTGGGACAAAAGCAGCCCCTTGAACCTTCAAGGAACTGAATTTACGTTAACTTTTAAAGCTGTTGAATAATAAAGACTTGAGAAATATTTAAAATTCTTCGTCGTCGACGGCTGCGGACTCACCGATGCCACGAACTTCGTCGATGTAAGTCTGAGAATCCTCTTCGAATTCGTTATCAAGACCCGCTTCATCAATTTCAAGCTCTTGGATTGCACCGACAAAATCTTTTTCCGTGCGAAGATCGCGAAGAATCATTTCTAAAAATTTATCTGGGTAGCGGCCTGTCAGTTCTTCGACATAACGTTCAAGCTTGCCACCGATAAGGATCTCTTTTCGGATTTGGATACGCTTCCAAAATAAAAGGTAATGATACCGGCAGTAGACGTCGACAGTGGAGGTCTGATCACAATCCCGAGCCCGACAGTAACGGTTGCCTTCAGCATCAGTTAAGTAGACTTCTTCAGAAACTTTGGGGATTTCATCTTCGTCCAATAAATCGGAATCGTCGGTGTCCTCATCTTCGGACTCGACGGCCTTCAGGTCGTCTTCATACTCAGCGATTTCACTGCCATCAAAATCTTCGGCTTCAAAATCATCCTCAAGCTCAATCTCTGGACGCTCGGTTTTGGCGGCTTTTTTGGCAGGCTTTTCTTTTTTAATGGCTTTTTTAATAGGCTCGACGGCCTTGGGAGCAGGCTTGGCTTTTGCTTCAACTTTTGCAGGCCCTTTTGTGGCTGCTTTGGGTGAGGCCTTAGCGACCGGCTTTTTTTCTATTTTTTTCGCATCCTTACCTTTAGGAGAAGTTTTTGATGCGGCGCTTTTAACTTTTGCAGGCTTGGCTTTTGTTTTCGACATACATCATCGATTCTCTGATTTCACCAAACCTGTCAACTCATTTTATAATGATACTGCCCTCTTGGGAACGCACAGTGACGGCGGCTTTTTGCAAATCGCCGCGCAATCGACCTCGGAAAGATTTCTCAGTCGCTGCCCGGCTGATCTTGAGCCCTTCAGGAATCAAGATGTCACCTTCGTTGGAAGCCAAGTTCAAAGCCGCACCAGAGGCGGCTGGCAACTGAATTTGGATGCGCCCACTTTGTGATCGCAAATGCGTTTCTGAATCCGCTAGCAATGTGATATTCAGCGGACCTTCTTGGGTTGAGCCATCGACCCGACCCTGAAATTGTTGAATAAGGATAGCACCTTTGCCATTTTCTAACTGCAGCGTGCCACTACTTTGCAGCATTTTAGTGGGTGAATTCTGAGTGTTCAAACTAAGAAGCCCACGGAATTTTTCAATGCTGACATTTGAATTAAAAGCCGATAGATCCAAATCAGCTTGCATATTCCTGATCGTTGTCTGGCCTTGATACTGATCTATTTTAGTTCGGCCGGTTTGGTTCTGAACACTAACTTCGCCCTGATGTAAAAAAATCTCAAGTGGTCCTGAAGAGTCAGTGCTTGAAATTTTTCCCTTCACCACAATCACGCGGGCTTCTTTAGAGAGTCTCGAGATCTGCACTTGGCCTTCGTGCAGATAAATTTCAGTTGCGACCGGGAAGCCCGAGATCTCGAGGGAGGGATGATTTTTCTTAAGATTGAGCTGCGCGTTCCAGTCTGCTTTGGTCGACCATTCGTTCAGATGAACCTCCAAAGTCGAACCTTTTTTTTCGGCGATATATAACCCGGACGTTAAAATATCATCCACTCCATTGATCCGAATGCTTTTTGCTTGAGGCTGAGAAGTCACCACAACGTTGGCGTCCAAGCCTCTGATCACCAGACGTTGCACTCCGTCAGATGGAACTTCCACAATGCCGGCCTGCAAATTTACACTTAACAAGGAAATGATGATAAAAAGGGGGCTGTATATATTCCGTTTCAAGAGACCCTCCATCCCTTATTGACTCTTGACCGGAAATATAAAAAATTGAAGTCCTATTATTTTTAGTTAACGCAGATCGATGAAAGGCTTTTTATGGAAAAAGTTGTGATTACAAGTTTTGCCAGAACACCGGTGGGCTCTTTTCAAGGAGGCCTTTCAACTCTTCCAGCTCCGCGTTTAGGGGCTGCGGCGATCGCTGAAGCTTTGAAGCGGTCACAAGTTGGCAGCGATGAAGTCAGTGAATGCATTATGGGTCAGGTGCTGACAGCCGGAGTGGGACAAGCTCCCGCCAGACAAGCCGCCTTGTTTGCAGGTCTTAAAAATTCTACGCCTTGCCTGACGATCAATAAAGTTTGTGGCTCGGGCTTAAAAGCCATCATGTTAGCCGCCGATTCGATTCAACTTGGTCATAGCCAAATTGTGGTGGCGGGCGGCCAAGAAAATATGTCTTTGGCGCCGCACTTACTAGAAAATTCACGCACCGGTTTTCGCATGGGAAATACACAGTTTGTTGATTCCATGATTAAAGATGGTTTATGGGATCCCTATAACAATTTTCATATGGGCAGTGCCGCAGAAATTTGCGTCAAAGAAAATCACTTCAGCCGCGAACAGCAAGATGAATTCGCCATTAAATCTTATGAAAAAGCACAAGCGGCCGTGAACGCGGGCCATTTCAAAAATGAGATCGTGGCTCTTACGATCGACGGTAAAAAAGGGCCTACGACCATTGACAAGGATGAAGAACCCTTCAATACAAAATTTGATAAAATTCCTGGCTTGCGTCCCGCTTTCGATAAGGCGGGAACAATCACCGCTGCCAATGCTTCGAAATTAAACGATGGCGGCGCTGCCCATGTGTTGATGTCTGAATCAACCGCAAAAAGCCGTGGCCTTCAACCTATGGCGCGGATTGTGGCGCAGGCGACTTTTGCACAAGAGCCAAAATACTTTACCACGGCGCCTGTCGGGGTCATCAAAAAAGCCCTGGCCCAAGCCCATCTTAAAACAAGCGATATCAATCTATGGGAGATCAACGAAGCCTTTGCTGTTGTCACCATGGTCGCCATAAAAGAATTAGAAATTCCCGCGGATCGAGTGAATGTTCATGGCGGTGCGGTCGCCATCGGTCACCCGATCGGCGCCAGTGGGGCACGGATTTTTGCGACTTTGATCAATGCCCTTCATATCAAAGGTGGAAAATATGGATTGGCCACACTTTGCATTGGCGGTGGCGAAGCCGTTGCTGTGATTATTGAAAGGCTTTAGAAATGTCGAAGAAAGTTTTTAAGGACGCGGCTTCTGCGATGTTTGATATGAAAGACAACGCCACTTTGGTGGTTGGCGGTTTCGGACTTTGTGGCATCCCAGAAAATTGCATTGAAGCTTTAAAAAAATCAGGTGCGAAAGGGCTGACTTGCGTTTCAAATAATGCCGGGGTGGATGATTTTGGCTTGGGAATTCTTTTGCACACACGGCAGATTAAAAAAATGGTCTCGTCTTATGTCGGAGAAAACGCCACTTTCGAGAAACAATACATGTCTGGCGAACTTGAAGTTGAACTTGTGCCACAAGGCACTTTAGCTGAACGAATTCGCGCCGGCGGGGCTGGCATTCCTGGTTTCTTTACGCCGACAGGTGTTGGAACGCTCGTCGCCAAAGGTAAAGAAATTCGCCAATTCGAAGGCCGCGATTATGTTCTTGAACGCGGCATCGTCGGAGATTTTGCCTTAGTCAAAGCCTGGAAAGGCGACAAGTTTGGAAATTTAATTTTTAGGAAAACAGCTCGCAATTTTAATCCGATGGCGGCCACTGCAGGAAAAATTACCATTGCTGAAGTTGAAGAACTTGTTGAAATCGGACAATTAGATCCTGATCAAATTCACACACCAGGAATTTACGTGCAAAGAATTTTTCAAGGCCGCAACTACCAAAAACGCATCGAACAACGAACCATCAGGAAGGGCTAATTTCCATGCCATTAAATCGTGACCAAATTGCCCAGCGAATTGCGCAGGAAGTGGAAGATGGTTTTGTCGTTAATCTTGGAATTGGAATTCCCACCTTAGTAGCCAATTATATTCCTTCTTCAAAAAGTGTTATGTTGCAAAGTGAAAATGGCTTGTTAGGAATTGGCCCTTTTCCGACGGAAGCACAGATCGATGCTGATCTTATCAACGCTGGTAAACAAACCGTCACTGAGGCTCTGGGAGCTAGTTATTTTAGCTCGGCGGATAGCTTTGCAATGATTCGCGGCGGGCATGTTGATCTGACAGTTTTAGGAGCCATGGAAGTCGACCAACACGGCAGTATCGCCAATTGGATGGTCCCCGGAAAAATGGTTAAGGGAATGGGCGGCGCTATGGACTTAGTGGCTAGCGCCAAACGAGTCATCGTGGCCATGCAACACACTGATAAAGACGGAAATTCGAAATTAAGAAAAGCCTGCACATTGCCGCTCACTGGAGTTCGCTGTATCACAAAAGTAGTGACCGACTTGGGGGTTCTTGAAATTACACCGCGCGGGTTTTTACTGAAAGAATTTGCGCCCGACCTAAGCCCTGAGGATCTTAAAAAAGCCACTGAAGGTTATTTAGAAATTGCCCCCGACGTAAGGCCGATGCGACTTGTTTAATCCTTAGCGTCTGTTGCTCCATAGCCTAGAAATTGAGATGATTCTTCCAGGGGTTGAATTTGTCCACAACAAAAAAAATTAGCAGAGATAACTATTTATTTCGCGAAGGGGATGAACCTGATGCGATGTATATTATAAAATCTGGACAATTTGCCATTACCAAAACTAAAGGCTCATCAGAAATTATTTTAGCCGAAATCGGAACTGGCTCGATGGTTGGCGAAATGGCTATCTTCGATAAAAAACCCCGCAGCGCCAACGTAAAAGCATTAAAAGATTCTGAAGTGATTATGCTTCCCTACGAAGCTCTTAGTCAGCAGATGGATATCCTGCCTGTCTGGGTCAAAGCCATTCTTCGCACCATGAATGAAAATCTTCGGGATGCGAATAAGAAAATTAAAATGTTAGAGGTCAGTTCAAAAGATGACGACAGATACCCGCCTCATGTTGTTAATAAGCTGATCTCGATTTTAAATTTAGTAGGAATTAAATATGGAACACCTGAAGGCGAAGGTCTGTCCCTGCCCGTCAACCGGCTCCGCAACTATACAATTCAAATTTTTCAAGAGGCCACAAATAAAATGGAAAGCATGCAAAATGCTTTAAAAGAGATCGGCTATTTTTCCATTGAAGATTTAGGGGAAGGTCGAAAAAAAATCATCAACTTAAAGCCTGACTTTTTCTTTGAATTTGTGGACTGGTATAACGATTGGCTTTATAAACAAGAAAAAGACAAAATCACTTTCAGCGAAGAAGATATTAAGGTTTTAAATGGCCTTTTGCATTTCGCTCGCAAGGCCGAACCCGTCAAGGGCTTTAGAAAAGTGAACGTTAATGATGTTCAAAACGAATCCATGAAAGAAATGGGTTATCTGATAAAAAGTGAAGAGTTAAGCCCTTTGATCGAGAAGAAAATAATCTCTGAAAAAATAATGGAAGAAGCTGGCGTCTTTGTGAATGTCTCTCTTGAAGATCTTGAAAAACCTGCGACTTACTGGAAGCTGATTTGGGATCTGAAAAAACATCTCCGGTAAAAGACCTTTTTCGTCAAGGCGTCGTGGCTGTCATCACCGCGGCAAAAGGGTCCGCTGAAGAAGGTCAGCTTCTGCTGTTTGAGCGAAAAGACCATCCTGATTCTTGGCAGTTTCCCCAAGGCGGCATTGAAGGCAAAGAAAGTCCCGAGCAAGCCTTGTTACGGGAATTAAAGGAAGAGATCGGCACCAATCAAGTGCAGATTCTGATGAAAGCCCCAAAAACCACTTTTTATCGGTGGCGAAAAAAAGAGTCTCGGTTTGTCGGCCAAGAACATCATTGGTTTTTATGCCAATTTGATTCAGGAATTGAGCCCCTGCTCCACAAAGCTGATCACTCTTTTTTAAGTTATAAATGGGTCTGGCCTGATGAAGTCGTTTCTCAAACTGTCGAATGGAAACGATCCTCTATTTCACTGGGCTTACAGTATTTAAACCTCGTGGGCTCTGAACTATAATTCAATATTAGGATTCAATATTTGGATCTTCTTGGCAGCGCAGAGGCAAAGTTGAATCTTCCCCCTTAGCCGTGTTTTCAGCCCCAACCGTATGAACAAAAAGAGAATTTGTTTTTGAACCTGAGGCAATCGGCTGACCCAAGGTGACAATAATTCGGTCGCCTGTGCGGGCCAGACCATATTGCACGAGCAAATGATCCACTTGAGTTAAAATATCGTCCATAGATTGGTACGGACGGATGCTCAAAGTTTGAATACCCCACACCAGTTCCATTTTATTTAAGACTTCTAGCTTCGAGGTCACGGCAATAATTTTTGCCTTGGGTCTAAAGCCTGAAATGATATTGGCCGTTTTTCCAGATGTTGTTAGGCAGACGATGGCTGTCGCATTTAATTTTAAGGCGCTTAAGCTGGCGCTAGCGCCAATCGTTGCAGGAACACTCAAAAATTCGTTTTCTAACGAAAGCTTATAGTATTCCTCTTCATTTCTTTCAACTTCAGTAATAATTTCATGCATGGTCCGAATACATTTGAAAGGGTACTTTCCACTGGCCGATTCAGCCGATAACATCAAGGCATCAGTCCCATCCAAAACAGCATTGGCAACGTCTGTGATTTCAGCTCTTGTGGGCCGAGGGTTTTCAACCATTGAATCTAACATTTGGGTCGCCGTAATAACGGGCTTCCCTAACTTATTACACAATGAAATAATTTTCTTTTGAAACCCTGGCAGACGACTTTGGCCCACTTCGACGGCTAAATCACCCCGAGCCACCATCACAGCATCACTGAGGCGTACGATTTCTTCTAAATTTTCTAAAGCTTCCAGCATTTCGATTTTTGCAACAATCTTTGCAGGTGAATTGCGGCTGTCGATAATTTCGCGAAGTTTCCTAATATCTCGACCATGACGAACAAAGCTTAAAGCGATGTAATCAACACCGTGTTCGATGCCAAAATCAAGATCCGCTAAATCTTTTTCTGTCATCGCTTCAACGGGAAGTAAAACACCGGGCAGATTCATCCCTTTGCGGTTCTTTAATGTCCCACCGTAAAGAACTTGCGCTTCAACCAGCTGCCCGTGAACTTTCAAGACAACTAGCTCAAGCAAGCCATCATCTAATAAAATTTTAGTGCCTGCTTTGCACACGCTAGGAAGCTCTTTAAAATCACTAGGAATAAAGCCTGTTCGGCCCACAACGTTTTCAGTTGTGATCTGAACAATTTCTCCGGCTTTTAATTCAATCGATCCCGTTTCAAATTTTCCAACGCGAATCTTAGGACCTTGCAGATCCTGTAAAATTGTCACCGGGGCTTGAAGATCTTTAGAGAGTTTGCGGATTAAGTGGATGACCGAAAGGTGGGTCTCATGTTCACCGTGGCTAAAATTAAGCCGCGCGACATTCATTCCTGCCTTAATGGCTTTTTCCAATGCTTTTTCACTTTGAGTCGAGGGACCAATCGTCGCGACAATCTTTGCCCGCCTGTCTGCTAACATAGTTTAGGCTTTCCGGCTGTAATTACTCAAGCGTTGGGCCAAAGATTTCATGTCCTCTTCATGCCGTTTTTGCGTGAGCTCTTTTTCCTGTTGATGCTGTTCCTCGATCGTCGCAATCTTGGCTTCGTATTTTTGCTCGATCGATTCTTTCTCAACTTTATGCCCTTTTTCGCGGTCCACGGCAAAGTTTTTGTAGTTTGTTTCAATGCGGCGAAGCTCTCGGCGATGATCATCCCTCATTTTACTGAGGGCGTCTTTGTATTCTGCCTGCAAATTATCCAATTTAGACTGGTAGTTGCTGCCCATGTTTTGCACGCGTTTGTTAATGTTTTCCGTCTGTTTCATTCGCTCCTCTGTGATCTGATCTTTCTGATCTGCTACGCGCCCCGCGTAACTTTCCTTTAAGATATCGACAGAGTCTTCGTAGTGCTTTTCAAGTTCCTTGGTATTATCCTCTGTCGATCGTTGCAGTTTTTCAACGCGGCTCTCTGCCGACGTGCTGACGTGGTCTAATTGGTTTTGCTGTTGAAGCTCTAAATTTTTTCGCTCTTCACGGTTCCGCTGGTTGATCAAGTTCATCTGACTGCGATAATTCAAATTGGCTTCGCGAACGACTCGGTCATTTTTGTTATTGCTCTCACCCACTCGGCGGTGAACCAAATCATTCATATGTTCAATGTAGTCGGCCCGCTCATCCTGAATATCAGCCATACGGTCTTCATAGGACTGCACTAAATGATTTTTTTCAAGCTGACCCAGTTTAGTTTTCGCGGCCACATCATGAGTTAATTTTTCTTTTAAAAGCTGAATCTGACTGTCCCGTGATCGAACCTGATCATTTAAGCGATCATTCACTTGTCCTTTGAAATTATCTTTTTCAACATCCATCGTATCTTCTTTTTTCATCAAAGCTCGCTGATAATGATCTTGAATCGCTTCGCGCTCGGCTTTTAATTCGGTGGAGCGACTGAGTAATTTGTCCCCGTCCATTTCATTATGGTTACTGACGGTGTCGTAATATTTTTCCTGCCAGTCCTTATCCAGATTGTCTTTCTGCCTTTTCAAGCCGGTGATCTCACCTTTGTAGGCTTTTTTACTTTCATTCATTTCTCTGTTTTTTTCGACAATCGTATTCGTTTTATCTTTTAACAAAAGCTCTTTTTCATTTTCGTGGGCTGCTTTTAATTTCGTAGAATTATTATCGATGGCTTCGGTCATTTTCTCTCGTGACCGCTGTGTTAAGTTATCAAACTGCTCATCACGCTGAGCAATTTCTTCGGTCTGCTTATCCAACATATTTTCGCGCTGACTGGATGCAATTTCTTTTTCTTTTGAAATTTCACCTTTGAACGTGTCAGTTAAAGATTTTCTTTCCAGGGCTGATTGCTGATTTTTTTTACGCATGGTTTCCGTGTATAAATTTTTTAATTCTTCGACACTTTTGCGATGGCTAATATCCCTAGAATTTAAACTTTCCGTGCTTCGCCGCTGAAGATTTTCAACTTGGTTTTGAAAGTTTTCCGTGAGCTTTTTAATTTCATTGCTATGGCGAATTTCAGCGTTTTTAATTTCGCCATTTTTACGACGAACTGTCTCGGTCTCGCGAGTGTCATAGTCATCGCGAGTCTTTGTCTGCTGTTCATCAATACGAGCACGATCAGATGCAGAAACGCTCATATTTCTCCTCCCTAAGAAAGTTCTAAGTCAGCCCTAATACTAGCATATTTAGCAGCTAAGTTCGGTCGTTTCCAGAGGAGGAATGATAAAAATAGGACCTTATTCCAAGGGGCTTTAGACTTTGGTCAAGGTTGATGGGGATCTATCGCCAGAAAGTCTTTTCAGTGTACAAAGCTCGCATTTGTTTTTTTTGCTCTGTGGCTGCGACTTCACGCTGTTGAATTTTAATTTTATGTTGAAGCACTAAGTCCTCTTGATGATGGGCGATACTCATATATAGCTGAGCCGCCCTTTCAGGCAAGGAACCCCAAGTCCATTTGATTTGCACGACTTCTTTTTTAAATTCACCTTGGGTGCCTGGGAACATATAACTCCAAAGGCGAATATGTTCCTGAACGGGGATGATTTCAGGAATTCCCGTCGTTGACTGACCCATTTGATCAAGTCCGCCCAACCAAATTTGAAAACCAATCGGAAGTTCAATGGTGCGACCGTCTCGTAAATGCAATGAAAGATCGGCGTTCACATTCCGAATCCATATTTTGTCTTTATCGCCAAGAACCCAAAAAGGTCCAGCCACAGCCTTGATATCTCCGAAAATTGTTGTGACCTGCATTTTTTCATAATTTTGCGACCACAACGTGCCGCTAATAAACTCTAAATGGGACAAAGAGTGGCGCAGGATAAAGCTGCTTGGCCCTAAATGAAATTCGTCTGATGTTGATGAAAAATGGAATGCACTGGATTTTGTTTGAATCGCACAAACGTTCAAATTCTGGAGGCAACCCTTGGGACGATCCAACAAGTCACTGGACGCTCGCACTCGTATGTCCAGGGCGAAGAAGAAAATAAAAAGGAATAAATGCTTCGGACTGATCACTGAATTTCCAGACTTTTCAGCAAAACCAAAGCTTGTTCCTTCAAGGGTTTTTGTGAAAAATGGCTCGCCACCGTTCGATAGATCTCTTGTGCTTCTTCAATTTGATTATTGTGCTCACTGATTTGTCCGAGGCGCAGAAGAATAAAGCCCGTCAATTCATGATCAGGATATTGAAGAACCATCTCATCAATGACTTCTGTGCATTTTTTAAAATCATGTTGTAGATATAAACTTTCCGCTAAAAAAAACCGAGCTTGAACCTGATACGCCGAAGAAGGAAACTGAGTCTTCAATTTCTCAAACTCTTTGGTGGCCACTTCGTATTTTCCTGACGAAAAATACTTCTTCCCACGCTCTAAGGTGACTGCTGAAAAATCCAAATGTTCTATGCTAGCTGGAGCCCGCAGGCTTAATCCCAAATCATGAAAAGTGTCCGACGTCTTTAACTTTTCTTTTGAAATGACACCGGCTACGGTCTGCTCTAGATCTTTCATTTGATGCTGTAACAAACTGACCCTGAACTCGGAATCATCAAGTTTTTCTTTGAGGATTTTAGCGTCTCTTTTAAGCTCCCAGCCTGAATTGAAGTATCCGTTAAATTCAGTGTAGGACCACAGAATTCCCGTCGTCAGGGTGAGGCAAAAAATGATAAAAACTTGATTCCATGAGCGCATGGTTATAGATCGGCTCACAGTGGCAAATATTAAGCAAAAAATGGACTTGGAATCTTAATTTGAGACATTTTTTTGCAGGTCTCTTTCAATCGATATCGCAAAGTCCCCAGGATTGTTTTTTTTTAGGACTTAGGTCGGGCTGAGTCCGAAGATTCGCCCTTCGCGGGACTGGAAATTTTAATCGCTTCAATATCGATGACCTGAGCGTCTCTTTCGAAATGGGGTTCAACCGTTCGACCGAATGAGAAACTTCCATCCATCATTTTTCGAGCCCACCAGTTTTTACCGCTAAAAATAATCAGGAATCGCGTTGGTGGAAAAAGTAAAAAAACCGCCACTAGTCGACAGATCAAACTTGGAACTAACAACAGCAAGCTGCCAAAAAAACCAGCCATCAGATTGAACAAAGGCTGATCCGGCGCCCTGCCCGAGGCCATTTGTTTTTGAAAAGTGGCCCAATTCATTTGATTTTCAAAAATTACTAAGGGTAAACCAAAAAAAGTAGGCACAAAATAGATTAAGAGCGTTGTCCAAAAGCCGAACAGTTCAGCGACCCATGCGCCTAGACTAATTTCCAAAATAAAAAAAATAAAAATGAAACTTCTCACATCGATTCAGGGGCTTCGATATTTAAAATCTTCAAGCCCTGCTCTAGAATTTTTTCAGTGGCCGACACCAAGCAGACCCTTGAATTTTGAAGCTCCGCTTCAGCCCCTAAAATCCGGCAGTGATGATAAAATTGACTAAAATGAGCACATAATTCCAGCAAATACTGAGCTAAAATATTCGGCTTAAATTGCCGAAATCCCGCCTCTAAAACTTCGGAAAACCTTAAAAGTGAGAAAATTAATTTCTGCTCTTCCGGCATCGCCATTAAAACTGAAGGTCTAACTGGGATATCTCCATTGTATTTTCTTAAAATACTTTTACAACGAACCAAAGTGTATTGCACATAGGGACCACTGTCCCCTTCAGTGCTGACGATACGATCCCAGTCAAACTCGACGTCTTTAATTCGATCGGTCATAAGGTCATTAAAAAACACGGCCCCGACAGCGACTTTTTGAATGACGTCTTTTTTGTTTTCAAGATCCGGATTTTTTGCTTCGACCATTTGCCCCACCAAGTCGATGGCCTGATGAAGGACGTCTTCCATAAAGACGACTTTTCCTGATCGAGAGGACATTTTTCCATCCTTAAATCGATAACGGCCAAAAACAATATGATGGCATTTTTCAGCCCAAGCATAACTGAGTTTTTTTAACACACCAAAAACCTGTTTAAAGTGAAGAATTTGTTCGACGCCAACAACATACAAAATCAAATCGGCTTTTTGAACTTCACGGCGGTAAATCGCTGCGGCAAGATCACGGGTTGCATAAATTGAAGCCCCGTCACTTTTTTTAATCAAACAAGGCGGCATAATATCTTTTTCATCAAAGAAGACAACTTGCGCGCCTTCGCTGTCTTTCAAGAGGTGCGCTTTTTCCAAACGCTGAATAACATCGGCCATTTTGTCGTTATAAAAAGATTCTCCTAAAACAACATCGTGCTGAATATTCATGATTTTATAAAGACGGTTGAAATCGGTCATTGAATAATCGATCATCATTTTCCAAAGGACCGTAATTTCAGCATCGCCCTGCTCCAGGCGTTTAAAAATAGCCGCACCGGCCTCTTCCAAATGAGGATTTTTTTCGGCTTCTTCGTGAAACCGAACATAAAGTTTCAGCAAGGAATCGATGGGATTTTTTGAATAATCGTACTCTTGTCCCCATTCCATATAAGCCCAGCATAGTTTACCGAACTGGGTTCCCCAATCGCCGATATGATTGACGCCGATCACTTTGAAGCCCTGGGTTTCAGCTAAGTTTCGTATGGCCTGACCGACGATGGTGGCCCGCATATGACCAATGTGCATGGGCTTTGCGACATTGGGCGAAGAGTAATCAATAACAACTGTTTGTCCTTGCCCGCTGCTGCCTTGATAGAAATTGGGCTTTTGCAAAGAAGAAAATAAAAGTTCGCTTAAGTAGCCTGGGGTCAGAGTGAAGTTTAAAAATCCACCGGTTGGATTGACTTGCAAAATGAAGTCAAGGGACTTTTTAGAAAATTTATCGGCCAGTTCCTGACACCACTGGATAGGATTTTTTTTTAATTTTTTAGCTAAACCAAAAAGTGGCAAGGCTAAGTGACCATGATCATACAGCTTTGGAATCTCTAGGAGACCATAAATTTCAGGAGCATCGATCTGACATTCGATAGAAAGGAGCTGAGCCAAGTCTAATTTTGCTTTTGAAATCATTTTCGAAGATTAACATAATTCTGCATCATTTCAATATCAAAGCAGTTCGGAATCGCTTGACGAGGGCCCCTAAAAAACCTTAAGTTTTGCTCCCCAACAGGAGCTCTGAATAATGAATAAAGCGCAATTGGTCGATCAACTTGCATCAAGAACCCGCCTCACAAAAAGTCAATCCGAAAATGTTCTAGATGCCGCTCTTGAAATTATTCAAAAAACAGTTTCAAAAGGTGAAGAAGTAAAATTGGTCGGTTTTGGAACTTTTTCACGATTAGCGCGAAAATCTCGCACAGGTCGAAATCCAAAAACGGGACAATCCGTCGCCATTCCGGGCGGCAAGATTCCTCGCTTCCGCCCTGGAAAAGATTTTAAAGATCAGGTGAAGTAAACTCTTGCCGGTCCGCCAACCGCGACCAACCAGAAAGTCCTTTTTTCCAAACTAAATCGTCGCCTTGATATCGACCGTCGACAAGGCGAGCAATAATTTGTTGGCCTGCCAGCGGACCTTCTTGCTGATATTTTTGCTCGTTTTTATCCCGGCGCAGAACAATCCATACCGGTTCGGTATTTTGCTCGGTTCCGATGGCTTCAAAGGCTGGGAACCCTAGATTCCGAACTTCATCCCACTGCAAGGCAGGCTTCCATTCGCCTGAGCCCTCTTTGAAAATTAAATCATAAGGACTGATATGCCCTTTCCTTATCTTTTCATGAATTTCCAGCAATTTAAAAGGACCCAATGGCTTTAAACCAGAACTCATATACCACATTTAAATCTTCTCCTCTTTGCTCTGAAACGAAATTGGAATTTCTTCTAAAAATTGAACAAATTTAAAATATTGGGGAAGAAAACTTTCTGCGGTCATCGACGTGGATAATAATTCACGAAGCTTAGCTGCTGATAATTTATTGCGGCGATAAGCTTCAAAAATTTTCTCACCCATCAACCCACCTAAAAGCTCAGAAGCAATAATATAACTTCTCTTGCGCCGAACTTTGAATTTTTTCTGCGTTATGCGATGGCCGCTGGCCGCCCCCAGCTCATAGATCTTGTGTGCCAGGGCCACTTGCAAGGGCTCCCGTTCTAATTTTCCTTCAGGATTAATAAGACGAGCTTTGATATCGACAAGGGTGTCGGTCTTTCTTTTAGGATTAATTATTTTACTGCCAAAGTAGCTCCAACCGTTCACCCAAATCCAGTGAATCAAATAGTCTGGCATTTCTAAAAGATTCAGCTCTAGTTTTGAAGATTTAAACAGCAAGTACTCCATCGCAAGTCCCACCGCTTGGTTCACGGAAGGTCTTGGTAAATAGCCCCCGCGGGTGGCCGGCAAATAAAACACGCTTTCTTCATCAATCAGGCGCGCGACCCAATCAGCCTCGGGAACGGTGCAGGTCTTTTGGATACTTTCCCAAAATCCAGAGTCTGTCGCCGTGTAAACACTTAAATCTGAAAGTGATACTTTAATTCCTAGCTCTTTACTTAAAACTTTTGCATAGGTCAGAACGTGATCGGTGTAATCCACACTTTCATCTAAGTTTTGATCGTATGTTTTTTCTAGGAACATTAAATAATTTTGCCACTTCACCCAGGGCGGAACATTCAGAATGCAAAAAGAATTTTTATTCAACCGAACCAGCTCGGCCGCATTTTTTCCGCCCCGGCGAAGCTCTTGAAAATAAATTTTTTCAGAATTTTGTAAAATTAATAAATGCTTCTTGCCTGGAATCAGGGATTTCGTCGGAAGATGTTCGGGAGCCAAATGAAGATCGCCGAAAATAACAAAGAATTGGCTGTCCGGGTGTTTTTTCTGAAGGGTTTGAATCTTTTGGCTGGCAAAGCGATCCCGTGCCGACATCTGAGACGTTTCTTTGGCGTGCGTATTGACACCATATACAAAGATCTTTTTCTGCCGAGCCCATGTGAAGAGCGGACGGTAATTCTCCCAAGGGAAGCCCCAGTTTTCCTGCCATCGGACCAAGCGCAAAAAATCAGCTTCTGAAAGCTTCCCCGCCATATAACGATCCAAATATTTTTGATACTTGGCTTCAATACATTCGACCGCCAGGACCAGTGGCCTTGCCATTTTTATTTTTTTCAGAATACGGAGATGGGTCTTTTGCGATTGTTGAAGGGCATGGAAATCGGCTAAAAATACAATGTCAGATTCGTTGATTTGGCGAAAAAGCTCATCAGTTGATGCCACCGACCATTTTTTAGTAAACTGTTTTTCGAAAACTTTCCGATATGCCACTAGATCCCGCGGTTCACGCCCGACCCTTTGGCTGACCCGAGCCTGCACATGCTGATAAAGATCAAATCGTATTTGGAACCATTTTTCAGCCTGTTTCACATGTATTTCCTTAATTCATTTTTCCACAAATTAATTTGATTTCAATCTCCATCCTATGATCTGATCAAAATATGGAAAAAAATCGTCAAATTTCTTGGCTCTTTGCCCTTTTATCAACGGCGGCTGCCGTTGGATTGCACAGCTATCTTAGCTTTAAATTTTATGCCCTTCGTTTTGGGGCCCTTGGCCATAATAGCGTCTGTAACTTTAACGAACTTTGGAATTGTGATGCGGTCAGCGCATCGTCTTACTCACAGTTTTTAGGAATTCCAATGGCTGTTTGGGGTCTTGCCACCAATTTTATCTTAACTTTGATGTTGATCGCTTCACGCCTTGGCTGGATTGAAAATGAAGAGCGTGGACGACGTTATACCTACTGGCTTGCAACTCTGGTTTTTTTAGCCTCCCTTGTGATGGGGGCGATTTCTGCGACTCTGTTAAAAAGTCTTTGTCTTTTTTGTGTTATTTCTTATGGTCTGTCTTTGATCACTGTTCTAGGTGCTTATTTTTGGGCCAAGCCTGTGCCACTGAAAGACCTAGGCTCAGATCTGATCGCCCTTTTTTCAGCGCATCGGGTGGTCCTCGGTGGCTTTGTCGCAATACCGGTCTCTGCCTTTTTCTTAAATTCAGTTTTCTTGGATAATTTTCAAGGCGATAAGATGGCGATTATGTCCGTTGAAAAAATCGCACAATGGCAACAGGCCCCTGTCCAAAATTTTAAATTGGATCAAGGATTGATTGAATTTAAAGGCACAGGGACTCCAAAAATGGAGATTGTCGAGTTCGCAGATTTTAGATGCCCTCATTGCAAGGAAGCCTATTTTGCAATGGATGCCTTTGCGGCCTCTCACTTAGATGTGAAGCTTGTTTTTAAGTATTATCCTTTAGATGGAACTTGTAATCCAGAGCCGGCGATGACAGGAAAAGGCGACGGAATTTCTTGCGAAGCCGCTTTTGTGGTCCATTGCTCCGAAAAGCTTTTCAAAAAGGGTTGGCTGGCCCATCATGCTTTGTTTGACCATCAAGAAAAACTTCAGTCCGTTAGCTCAAAGGACGAAGTCAGCGATTTAGTTTGCGCTGAGTTGAAATCTGATTGTGCTCAGTTGAAGGCTTGTGCAGGGAATTTAGAAACCCGCAACGAAGTTCAAGCGATGGCTTCTGAAGGAATCACCGCTGGCGTGCGAGGAACTCCCAGTATTTATGTGAACAATCGGCAATTAGGCTACGGGCAATTTCTTCCGGTCTTAGAAAAAGCTTATGACAGTTTACATTCCAATTAAATGAAAAAGCCAGTTTGTACCTGTGGTGATGCTTTCGTCAAAAACAACGAAGCCCGTTTGCGCAAGTCCACGAACGATCTCTAGCAAAAAAGCTAGAAATATAATTCCTATCCCTGCCAACCATAAAGCTCTGACAACATAGATTGTCGAGCGCGTGTCGCTGATTCTTAAGTCAGCCTCAACTTTCTCAACACGCATAAGGATATACTGTAGTTCTTTAAAGTGTTCTTTGAACTTTTCGCGAAGCTCTTGCTGCTTAGCTCTTGTTAAACTGCTAATGCCTGGAAAATTACGTTTGGCTTTAATCGCAAAAATCAAATCCACAGAATGGTTCGCGTACCGAGTCACTCGCGCATGAAAATCAGGATACGGCGACGGCCGCTCTAAAAGATCCTTAATTTCATTGATCGCTTTATCGTATTGCTCGTCCAAGACCCAAGATAAAACGTTGTAACGAAGACTGTCGGCCCGTCCCATATCGGTGGCGTCGGCTTTTAAATTAAAAAGCTGGGTCTCTTCTGACTTTTTACCCTTTGAATTTATTTTAAGTACCGCATCTGCCACAGTCGATTTATCGGCCATTTGATGAAAAACCAAAGCTAGTTGATGGTCTAGATTCAAGCCTTTGGTTTGACCCCTGATCTTAGCCTTGTCATCCTAAAGATAGGGACTTCTAAGTTCATGGAGGAACAGATGGAAGTGAACGAACTCGATTTCTTACCAGACTTAAATCAAAGCCGATCGACGCTGCCGGACCAGTTGCCATTTCCTGTGCAGCGGGACCGTATGCCTTCTGAGCTTTTAAGATCCTCGACCATTGAGAGTTTAATCTCTCAGAACGAGGACTTAATGGCACGCCTTAAAGTCACTCTTCGACGCCTTTCTTTGTTAGAAAATGAAAATCAAAAATTAAATAGCGAAGCCTCCAGCCAAAAACAAAATGCAGCTCAAGCCCAAGATCGATTGCTGGTCATGAAAGAGAAAGACAACCTTTGGAAAGCCAAAATTGATGAGCTAGAAAATGCTAAACAATCCATTCAAGAAAAATATTTAAGTCTTCACGGTCTTTACCAAGTCGCGAAGAATCAAGCCGAGCGACTTCAAAAATATCATGAAAGAATCAGAACCCATGTTAAGCCCTTCATCCATGAGTTAAAAAAATACTCTAAGACTTTAGAACTAAGCCAAGAAGAACTCAAAAGCACTTTGGATAAAAAAGAAGCTCAAGCTTCGGCCCTTCGCCAGCAAATCATGGAACTGACCAAGAATTCAAAATTTCAAATCGAAGATTTAGAAAAGAAGAACTGGCAAGTCACTGAGCATTTTGAAATGATGAATCAGCAGCTGGTCTTAGAGTCCGATGAAGTGAAAGCTCTGAACAATTCCTTAAGCGAAAAAGTCGAGCGCTTGCAAATATTTAAAGAGCGCGCCGACCAGCTTGAAAATGAAAATATCGAGCTTCGCAGACGCATTGAAACGATTCAAGAGCGACATCAAAACAGTCTTCAGGAAATCCAGAGTCAATATCAAACCCAGACTTCTGAAGTCGCTCGCCTTAAGGTCGAACACCAGGACGCTAAAGACCGCCTGATGGAAGAATTCGAGCAGCGAAAAACCTTAGAAAAACAGGTCTTTGACCTTCGACATCAATTGGATAGTTTAAGATTTATGTGGACCGCAAAAAATGATGAAACCGAAAAGCTGCGGTTGGCGCAAGGGGCCTTAGAAAAATTAAATATCGACTTAAGTTCTAAGCTTCAAGAAATGCGAAAAGAAGAGCAACTGACTCCAGCTCAGACGGCTGGAATCTTTGACGAAGTGTCCACCGCCTCAGGAATCTGAGGCTCAAAACTTTTGACAGCGACCTGCGTATTTTCGTAAATAGCCATCGCGTCTTGATGGATGGTCCATAGACGCTGAAAATCGACGGTCATGCCGGCAATTCTTAATCCGTACTTATTTTTAGAATGAATTTCTTTTAATGCTTGGAAGAAATTTTGAATTCCTGTGGAGCCCACAAAGTTCAGCGGCTGCAAATTAAAAACAACCTTCTTATCCAGTAAATTTTTAAAGCAGGCCTCTTGAAAAGGCTTGGTTTTATCGATATCCAGTCGACCATTAATTGTAACAACCATCACTTCGCCACACTGATCGAGCTTAGCATCCATGAAAACCCCTTTTTTTTGGCCATTGATCTGACTTTCAACTCTTCGGTTTTTTGTCAAATAACTCAACAGGTCTAACTGCTAGAATAACCGAGATCAGGACTCGGACTTAGCTCGACAAAGGGCCGTTGCTGTATCTACAATTATTTTATTGTGAATCCTATTGATGCCCGACTTAAATCTATTTTGTGGCCTTCTTTTTTTCTGTTGGCACTGAACTTCGGCTTCTTGCTGGAAGCCAAGGCGCAAGAGATGTCTGCTAAAGTGCAAGGGATTCTGATCAGCGCAGGTTCAGGGGTCAGGGACACAGAAAATGAAATCCTGGAACTTGATGGTGGCGTACAGCTGATCTATCACGATCAAAATATTGCCTGCCAATCGGCCCGAATCAATTTGCGTTCAAAAAAAATCGAAGCCAAAGGCAACGTTAAGATCATCTCGCCGACCACCACCATTGGTGGCGATCATATTATCCTCGATTACGAAAACAATACGGGTCTGATTTATAATGGCTTTGTTCAATCAGGCAATGTCATGTTTGAAGGTGAGGTTTTACAAAAAGTCAGCGACAACGAATATTATGTGGTTGATGCCGATTTTACAACCTGCACCAATTGCCCTTCGACCTGGAAATTTTCAGGAAGCTCAATTCGAGCCGAACTGGGTGGCTATGCGTACATAAAAAACACGGTGATTCGAGCCGGCATTATTCCCATCCTGTGGCTGCCGTATTTAATTGTGCCTTTAAAAAGTGATCGTCAGTCCGGCCTTTTGACCCCCGAGTTTGAGCATACTGATGCCGGAGGACTGGCGATCGCGCAAAGTGGTTTTTGGACCATCAACCGTAGCACTGATGCCACCCTGACTTTAAAAAATTACGAGCTTCGCGGCCTCAAAGCTTTGGTTGAATACCGCTATGCCATCGATGAAAATAGTGGCGGTCAGCTCAACTATTCATTGATCAACGATCAAGCTTTTAAAAATGAAACGCGCTTTAATACCTTTCGGAATCGCACCACACGCAATGTTGCCATCAATCGTTGGTCCATGCGCTACAATCATTATCAAGAGCTTCCCGAAGGCTTCGTGCACCGCTTGCAGCTGAACGACGCCAGTGATTTGCAGTACTCCCGAGATTTTTTTAAAGAAACTTTGAATCATGGCGACGCCGCGATGGAAAATCGGATGTCGCTCACGAAGAACACCAAAGATCAGCACTATAGCTTGGACAGCTCCTATTATAAAAATATGCTTCACTCAGATCCTTTAGAAAGTAACGATGATGCCGTCCACCGTTTGCCAGAAATTAGATTTTCGCAAGTCTCTCGCTACATTGGAAAAAGTGATTTTCTTTACACCATCGATCTGGATTATGTAAACTTCGCAAGATCTTCGTCAGCCTATGATGATTTGATCAAAACTCAGGGCAAGACTTCAGCGATTCGGATTCCGCGCACTAATAATTCGTCGCCAAACTGGGAGGATCAACCTGGTCATGAATTGGTCCGCGACGGTTTTTACAATCAAGACACAGATCTTATTCGAACAGGCCAGCGACTTGATTTCAACCCAGCGATTTATCGGTCCTTCAACCTAGGTGATGCCTTGGAAGTGACGCCGAAAATGGGTTACCGAGAAACACGTTATTTATTTCCCAATCTTCCAACCCCACCTGGCGAAAGTGTTGATCCTAATAACGTGCGCAGGTATGTCCAAGCTGAAGTGAATGCCAGGACGACCTTAAGTCAGGTATACGGTGCAGGCAGCGATTTGCATGCCAGCCTGTGGAAACATGAAATTCAGCCCGAGCTAAAGTACACTCGACTACCATGGATTGATCATCGAACTCATCCATTTTTTGGTTTCGAGAAACAGGCCGAGGCCCCTTATTTTACGCAAAATACAATCAGTGACGAAGACACTGGCAGTGATTCGTCTTTGCAATTTGATTACAACGATCGCATCTACGATAGAAACCTAGTGACTTATTCAGTGACCAATCGTTTTGTCCAAAAAAGATGGATCAACAATGAACCGCAATACCGCCAAGTCGGCCTCTTAAGACTTTCACAGTCCTTTGATGCTTTTCAAGCCGAGCGGGAAGAAAAAGACGCTGTTGTCGCCGGAAAAAAGCAACCCTGGTCAGATATCTCGGCGCTTTTAGATGTGCGCTTAGATAATTTCGAAACTCTTTCGACAGCCAGTTATTTCCCCTATCAAAAAGTGACAAAATCAAATTCACGGATTCGCTTGATAGACGACAAAGGCCGCTTTGCCCAAGTCGGCTTGATTCTAAAATATAATATCGTCCCTGGAGAGGAAGTTGATACGACGACAAGAACCCAAGACTACAGTTTTTCAACGGGGCTTATTACAACTCATATGAACTTTGTCGGTAAAATCACTTTTGACGGAGCAAAAACTGATGTTCGTAATGGTTTTTTTCAAAGCGCTGCAGATCGCATTCGATCTTATTCTTACATTGCTCAATTTAAACCACCAGGTGACTGCTTAGCCTTAAGATTTATTTTTGAGCAAGTCACGGGCGGCGGTAACAATACCAATCTGGTGCTGGATTTTTCATTTGATGGAAAAGGCCCTGCACCTGTTGCCTCCCGCGATCTTGATGAAATTGGAAATTAGAATTTAAAAGTTAATGGTTAAAAGTTATAGACACTTGAGCTGACAGAAATTCCATCCACCTTGTTCTGAGCAAAAGTAGGAACGATCATTGTTGCTGAGCCAAACTCAATATCTTGGCGCATTTGGTTTTTTGGTTGTGGTGCGACCAAATAAGCGCCATAAGCGATCCCAGCATATAAACCCAAAGAAGCCCCTCGAGGAATATTGGCATAATGCTCACTGGGCTTATTTTCAGAAGCCAAGCTTGCAACACCAACTCCGGCTCCAATCAAAGCACCAAATCCGCAAGCCTTGATAAACCGAGTAAAATCTCCGGCTTGAGTGGATTGGCCAAGGACAAGAAGACTAACAATCAAAAGAGACTTAAATTTCATTCTTTAAGTTTAACTCTTCTCCGGCCTCGTTAAAAATAAAGATTACTCCATTCGTTAAAACATAGGCGAAAGCCAAGGCGGCGTCCCGATTCCACACATTTTCGATCCATATTCGCGCCCGCAAAAGTCTTTCTTTTTGTGTTTTAGAAATACGAACAAGACTAAAATCCAGCTGCCCCAAGGATTTCACTTCAACTAAATAAGCTTTATGGTTTTTAGTAAAAACTAAATCGACTTCAGCAAAGGGAGTTTTCAGACGCTTTGAAAAAAGCCTAAACCCATTTTCTAAAAATAGTTTTTCAACAGCACTTTCACACTCACGTCCTCGAATTTGGGCGCGAGTCTGCGACGGGATGGTCGATAAATTCTTTAACCCCAGAGAAGGTTTTTCGATGCCAAAGGCAGGGCTTGTTTTTTTTAATAAGCGCTTTGTGCGCAGGCGTGCCGTAGCCTTTGTGTTTTTCGAATCCATAAACCGGAAACTCCTGATGAAGGGTTCTCATCAGTTGGTCCCGAGTGACTTTTGCTAAGATGGAAGCGGCCGAGATGGGTTTGCAACGAAGGTCACCTTTGATCAAAGCTGTTTGCTTAAAACCAGTCAAACCCGGTAACACAAACTTGCCATCCACCAAAATATGTCCCCGTTTTAAATTCAAACTCTGGATCGCTCGTATCATCGCTAGCTGTGACGCCCGGAAGATATTTAACTGATCGATCTCTTCTACTGTCGCAAAACCCAGACCGGTCTGATGGGATTCACAGATTTCAGCGGCCAATTCTTCACGGCGGGCTTCGGATATTAATTTAGAGTCTGTGTACGCTGAGACATCGGTCTTAAGATTTAAAACGACGGCCGCGGCATAAACCGGGCCTGCTAAACAGCCACGCCCGACTTCATCCACGCCAATCACAGGAGCGGGGTGAAAATCCCGCCAATCCAGTTCAGGCCATTCATTATTTTTTTTTGATTTTTTAGACAGCTTCAGTGTCGGCTGCAACATCAGCGGAACGAACTTGAGCTAACTCAGATTCAATTTTCGCAGATTTACCTTCTAGCCCACGTAAGTAATAAAGTTTTGCACGACGAACTTTACCGTGAGTCACAACTTCCACGCGATCAATGGCAGGAGATGTGAATGGAAAAATTCTTTCAACGCCAACACCGGCAGAGATTTTTCGAACAGTAAATGAGCGCGTTGCTCCCTTACCTTGAAGTTTCGTGACTGTGCCTTTGTAAAGCTGAACACGCTCTTTCTCACCCTCTTTTACTTTTACGTACACATTCACTGTGTCGCCAGGTCGGAAAGGTTGAACTAATTTTGAAGTTGTACGAGCCGTGACGCGACTGATGAGGTTTGTTTCTTTACCAGGAGTCGCCGCTTTTTTAGTTTTCTTTGTGGTTTTAGCCATTTTAATGCCCTTTACAACTTCAAGAGAGTTCACACGTGTTCTAAGTAAGAAGTTGGTCTACCATGGCCCCATAAGTCGGTCAAGGCAGATACTGACCGCGGACCTGACAGAAAGGTGCCGATAATCTTCCGGCGGAGCCCCACGAATGCTCTCTAAAAGGCCGTCACAACCCCGCATAAAATCCTCAGTCATCCCAAATCCAGTCCCAAACAGCAAAAAAACCGGCTTTTTCTGGTCATGGAGGACGGAACGAAGCTCTTTAAATGAATAGGTCTTAACACCTTCCACAGGGCGCGCGTGAGTGGCTATGATCAAGGGCTTCTCTACACCCCAGTCCGCCAGTGCTGCCGCTAAGGACTCGGCTGACCGAACCCGCCCCAGCGCCGTTTTACGCTTGGGATTGTATTTTGAGCCCTGCCCCACCCGCCAGTGATCCAAGATCCGCTCTACAAACATCAGCTGCTCGCGAAGGGGATGAATTAAGTAATATTTTTGAATCCCAAAAACCTGGGCGGCCCGCGCAATATCATGGACATCAAAATTTGTGATATTTGTCGCCACAATATCTTTTTTCCCATCCAACATGGGATAATGCAAAAGCCCAATCGCTAAAGTGGGCACAAAAGTTTCGCTCACGAAAGGACCTGACTCCAAGAATCTTCAATAAAATTTTTAAGACCGCAAAGTTTTCGGTCCATCGCTGAAATTTTTTGATCAAACTCTTTTATTTTTTGAAGCTCTGACAAAGTTTTTTTCTGAGCGGCCACAATAAAAAGATCAGGCCGTTTTTCTTTAGTAACAATCCACGACATTTTAATTTGCCAGTCTAAAATTAACTGGTGATTTCCACTTAATAAAACTTCTGGAACATCTTGCCCTTGCCATTCCCGGGGCCGGGTGAAGGCCGGGGCCTCTAACAAGCCTTCTGTAAAGCTATCTTTCAAGGCCGATTCCGAGTGGCCCAACACACCAGGAATTTGCCGACTTAACGCTTCGATCAAAACCAAGGCCGGAAGTTCCCCGCCATTTAAGACGTAATCACCAATAGAAATTTCCTGGTCAATATCTGAATTGATCACGCGCTGATCGATACCAGCATAGCGAGCCGATAATAAAATCAAACTCTGATGTTTCATCAATTCTTGAATCTTGGCCTCCGTCAGCGTTTGCCCCTGAGGAGACAAAAACAGAGTCGCAGCTCCAGGATTTTTCAGGCGGGCTTTGTTCAAGCTTTTTTGTAAAATATCAGCCTGCAACAGCATTCCATCACTGCCACCGAAAGGACGATCATCCACCGTTTTATGAACACCCCTAGCAAATTCACGGGGATTTATGGTGCTGACTTCAAAAAGTTTGTTGTCCAGGGCCTGACCCATCAACCCATACTTTAAAGTTTGTTGAATCATCTCGGGGAATAAAGTGATGACGGTAAACTTCATAAGTTTTCCAAATCAAAAAGGCCTTCTGGCAGGTCCATAATAATAAATTTTTTTTCGAAATTAATTTCTTTGATAAAAGGTCCCACAAAAGGAATATCTGCCTTTGTCTTTTCCCCTTGCACCACTAATAAATCTTGACTGCCATTGGTGGAAAAACCGACAATCTGTCCCAGAACGACGCCCTCCATATCATGAATAAAAAAATCGGCAATTTCAGAAAGATAAATCGTTTCGCCAGGTTTTGAGACAAACATCGGAGCTGGAATTAAAACAGTAAAGCCATGAAACTTTTCGGCCTGTGTGCGATCTAAAATACCATCGATGGATAAGATAAATCCTTTTTTAAAAGGCTTTGCTTTAAATTTTTTAAAAGACAGGACTTCTTCTGTCTCTGGATTCTTTAACTGAAGCTCTTTTAATTTTGGCAGCCAAGAAATATCCCCTGAAAAAATTAAAACATAAAACTCACCGCGCAGGCCATGGGCCTCTTTGATTTTGCCAACTAATTTAAATTCAGGAATTTGCGCGGATTTCATAGATAGGATTTATACACCACAAACACTTAAATTTAAAAAGGACCCATCGCTGGATCCTTTTTAAATTTTAATTATGTAAAAAATTTACTCGACCCAAAGATTATTCAACGATGTCCAAGTGGTAACGCTTGTTCAACTTTGTTCCAGCGGCGCGGATAATGGTTCTCATGGCCGCGGCTGTCTTACCTTGTTTTCCGATCACTTTACCAAGGTCTTCTTTGTCTACTTTTAAGGCTAACAAGGTCGTTTGTTGGCCGGGAATTTCGTCGACTTCCACTTTTTCAGGATTATCAACTAGAGCTTTAGCCATAAACTCAACTAGGTCTTTTAGGCTTTCCATTTTACCCCCATCCTTTTGAAGTAAGTCCGTTCGAAACTACCAATGACAAACTATTTTGGAGCTTGAGCCAATTTAGCCACGTGCTTTACACGGCCTGTAGGTTGTGCGCCGACTCCGACCCAATGATTGTAACGATCCATATTCAAAACAACTTTAGCATGTTGACCAGCGGCCAAAGGATTGTAATAACCCAAAACTTCTAAGTGTTTACCCGTCACATAGCGGCGAGAATCAGCCACAGTGATACGGTATCTTGGTTCATGTTTTGATCCAGCTCGGCTTAAGCGAATAACTACCATTTAATAACCTCTTTCCAACGCGAATAAGACCTTGTGTCTACTCAATATAATGGCAATGATCAAGCCTTAAAATGGCATCCTGGGACGTCCACCTTTGCCCATTCCCATTTTCATCATCCCGCTCATCATCTTCTGGGCTTCTTCAAACTGGCGCACCAGGCGGTTTATATCCTGAACCTGGGTTCCACTGCCCTTCGCAATCCGCTCACGCCGCGAAGCGTTTAATACCTTATGGTGTTGGCGCTCATGGACGGTCATGGACCGGATGATCGCTTCAATTTTTTTAATTTCATTGTCAGGTGGCGCCATATTTTTAAGCTGTTTTGAGAGATCGCTCATGCCTGGTAAAAATTTCAGAATACTTTCAATACCGCCCAGTTTTTTAAGCTGCTGAATCTGTGCTAAAAAGTCTTCTAAAGTGAATTGATTTTTCATCACCTTGCGGGCCGAGGCCATGGCGTCTTTTTCGTTGATCACGTCTTGCGCTTTTTCAACCAAGGTCAGAACGTCGCCCATATCAAGAATGCGTTTTGCTAAGCGGTCTGGATGAAAGACTTCTAAGGCCGCGACTTTTTCACCGATGCCTAAAAACTTGATGGGAATGCCCGTCACTTCGCGAATTGAAAGAGCCGCTCCCCCGCGCGCATCACCGTCGACTTTGGTAAGAACCAAACCTGTTAATGCTAAACGCTGGTGAAAGCCTTCAGCGACATTGACTGATTGCTGTCCTAGCATTGCGTCCGCCACCAGCAGCACCTCTTGGGGGGGCCATATTTTTTTAAGATCTTGCAGCTCGTTCATTAAGAGATCATCAATCTGAAGGCGTCCCGCCGTATCGATGATCAGAACTTCAATCATATTATCAGTCGCCCAGGCTTTGGCTTTTTCCAAAATCTCTTGTGGTTTCATCCCAATTTCAGAGGGAAAAACTGGAAAATTATTTTGTTTTGCTAA
>JAYWEU010000018.1:0-7214 GCA_043779385.1 Pseudobdellovibrionaceae bacterium | reverse complement strand
GGTGCAAGCCACTTAAGGCCGAAATAACGCAAGATCCCCCTTCGACAGCTTTGAAAAGATTGTCAGTAGAACTGAAATCCACTTCGTGCAATTCAGCGCCCATGTGTTTTAAATTTTCAATCTTCATGAGGTGACTTCCAGGACGAATCAAAGCGCGGACTTTGACTTGCTGCCCAGTAAGATTCTGAGCGATGCGCTCGCCCAAATGGCCGGTCGCTCCTGCTAATACGATCAGTGGTTTATTCATCTTTAGGAATCATAACTTTGAATTTCTCTGGATTCAAAAAGTTATATAAACCCGACGTTCGTCCATTTAGTTTGTCTAGAAATGAGACGACAGGTCTTCATCAGGAGGACCTTATGCAACTTTTTTCAACAATCTTCAGTCTATTTTTGCTCTTACCATTCCAACCCGCCCAGGCTTCAGAATCTTCTAACAAAGTTCCAATTCTGGCGTTTCATCAAGTCACTCAGCATATATCTCGAGGGGCTCGTCCCCTTAAAGTGGGTTTAGAAGCTCTTGCGAAAATGGGTGTCAAAACTGTTCTAAATATCGACAACAATAAAAAGGAAATCGCTGCGGAAGCAAAAAATGCTGATGCTTTGGGCCTTCATATGATCTCGCTTCCGATGTCTGGTTTTTGGGCACCCGAGGACGCACAGGTGGAAAGAATTCTGGCAGAATTAAATAATCCTGCGAATTACCCAATGTTTATTCACTGCCAACATGGGCACGATCGAACGGGATTGATCATGGGCCTTTACCGCATTCAAGAACAGCACTGGTCTGCAAAAGAAGCCTACGCCGAAATGCTGGCCTTGGGATTCCATAAACAATTAGTTTTTTTAAATCACTACTTCGAACAAAAAACCGGACTTGAAGAATAGAAATCAATTTTTAAAGCTAAGAATTAATTAAAATAAAAAGCCCGCCTCTCAAGCGGGCTTTTTGCATTCACTGAAAATAAATTTAATTACTTAGGCATTACAACTGTATCAACAACGTGAATCACGCCATTTTTTTGGTAAACATCAGCAATCGTTACTTTTGACATTCCGCCCTTTTCGTCTTTCAACATGACATCAGAACCTTGCAACATCGCTGATAATGTTCCGCCAGAAACTGTTTTCATGGTTGCTGTGCCGTGACCTTTTTTAATCATTGCAACTAAGGCCTTTGAATCAACTTTTCCGGCCACAACATGATAAGTCAGGATCTTTGTTAAAGTGGCTTTAGCTTCTGGCTTTAATAAGCCGTCAACAGTTCCTGCGGGAAGTTTTGCGAAGGCTTCATTGGTCGGAGCAAAAACCGTAAATGGTCCAGCGCCTTTTAAAGTCTCTACTAAGCCGGCTGCTTTAACAGCTGCTACTAACGTTGTGTGATCCTGAGAGTTAACAGCATTATCAATAATATCTTTTGAAGGGTACATGGCGGCGCCGCCCACTTCGACAGTTTTTTCAGCCATCTTATCGGCGCCCATTTTTTCGCCTTTAGCCTTAGCTTGTGCCACTCCAGCTGTCATTGCACTGACCAAAATCACTGCTAATAATTTCTTCATCTTCATCATCTCCTTAAAAATTTAGTGTCAGTTCATCTGCCACAAAAGGAGGGTGACATAAAGCCGTTTTTCAGACAAGAAAGTATTTCTCACTTTTGACGCGCATAGATTATTGCTAAAATTGCCAAAACCTAGACCGAAAATAATTTGTGATTGCACAAAATTTATCGATAAAATTAAAGCTAAGAAATCTTATCACGGAGTCCTTATGAGCCCAATTTTTATGCATGCTTACACCAGCCAATTCGCTCGACCTTTGGGGGATGACGATATCAAAAAGATCCTGCCTATTTCGCATAAAAATAATCTTCGCGATGAAATTACGGGCTTTCTGACAGTTCGAGACGGCTATTTTCTACAAGTGCTTGAGGGGCCAGAGGCGAAAGTTCGCGACTGCTTGCCCGAATCGTCTTAGACCCCCGACATAAACTAATCACCGTTCAAGGTGAGGCCGTTTCGCAAGCTCGGATGATGCCAACCTGGAGCATGGGCTTAGTTGAAGCCGACGAGAAACTAAAGTCATCGCAAGCGATCCTTGAGCTTTTTGAACTTGGCCGCGCTGGAAAACCTTTTTCAAACAATACGAGCTTGATGTCGATGTTAAGAATTTTCTCTAAAGAGGCAAGGGTCCTTCAGATCGGGTAAGACTTTATTTCACCTTGTTCCATGATATCTCCGATTTGAATCATTAATGACCCGCCATTATGAACCAGCGTCCATTTGTTATCTCTTTGCAATTGATCAGTGAGGCGATTTAAAAGCCCCGCCGAAAAAGCAAAGACTTGAAGCTGGCTTGCATTAAAAATCTTATTTTCATGAATTTCGCGGATAAGGACTTCGGGATCCTTATAGGTATAAATTTTAACAACCTTTGCGGCTTTCGAAGCTTTGTGGATCTTACGAGCACTTGGATTACCAATTTCTATCCAAAGTAAAATTCCATGGCTGCCCTTCTGACAAATTGTTGGCTGATCTGGATCGCCCAGGCCCACCGGCGAAAATTCCAAATTTTCTCGATCATTTAAAACATAGGCAAGAACTCGAGTTAATAAATAGTGGTCGGTTTCAGAGGGATGTTTTGCGATTCGAAGATCGACTTCCTTATAGATATCGCGATCGATATCAGACAAGGAAATACGGAAGCGGTGTAAAACAGAAGCTAATGCCACATTTTCAATCTACACTTCGTCGGGACCTCTGGCTAAGGAAAACCTTAAGATCTTTTAGCCCATTGCTGAGTGATGGCATCCAACTTTTCAAAATCGACGGGCTTACTCATAAAGTCATCCATGCCAGCAGCCAAACAAGTCTCGCGATCCCTGGACAAGGCATTTGCCGTCATCGCAATGATAGGAATTTTTGGGTCCCATTTTTTTTCATGATTTTGCCGAATCATTTTTGTCGCTTCATACCCATCCAGTTCAGGCATTTGGCAGTCCATCAGGATCATATCAAATTTTTCTGACTCCAGCACCTTCAAGCATTCTTTGCCGTTAGCAACAATTTTAAAATCATGGCCCAATTTCTGAATCATCGCCGCTGCGACCTTTTGATTGATGGAGTTATCTTCGGCCACCAAGATCTTTAATTTAATGGATTGTATAGAAAGAGGTTTTGAACTTTGAAAAACAATGCCTTCAGCTTTTTTAAGCTCAAGTTCAAACCAAAATAAACTTCCACTGCCGATCAGGCTTTTCATTTGAACTTCGCCCTTCATCATTTGAATCAGATGACGACAGATCGACAGCCCAAGTCCGGTCCCACCAAATTTTCTTGTGGTCGAGCTATCGGCTTGTTGGAACGGCTGAAATAATTTTGCAGCCACTTCCGGAGTCATCCCAATTCCCGTATCTTGAACTTCAAAACGAAATTTAAGAAAGGACTCTTTTGTTGCCGCAACTGTTGCTCTGATAGTGATGGATCCGGCTTCTGTAAATTTAACCGCATTAGAAATTAGATTTAAAAGGACCTGTCTGATTTTTCCAGGATCTCCTATGACATTAGCCACGCATGCATCATCAATTTCCAAATTTAATTTTAGATTTTTACTTTCAGATAAATATTGCATTGATTTGCAAGTGTCTCGAACCAACGAGGCAACCTCAAAGTGAATATCTTCTAATGTCATCTTCCCGGCTTCAATTTTAGATAAATCTAAAACATCATTGACGATCATCAGCAAACTATTGGCACAGCCGCGAATGATTTGCAGATGCTCCTGCTGTTCAGGATCTAATTTTGAATCCATCATAATTTGAGCCATTCCGATCACTCCATTGATCGGCGTCCGAATTTCATGGCTCATATTTGCAAGGAAGTTCGTCTTAAGTTCTGAAGCCTGCTTGGCTTCTAGTGCAATCTGGGTCAGCTGCTCATTCAATCGCTTCATTTGCAGCTCATCTGATTTTCTTTTTGTAATATCAGCAATAAAAGAGGTAAAGGTATACTTCCCATCCACATTAATGGCACTGATTGACAGCTGAACGGGAAATTCTTCACCTGATTTTCTTAACGCAACAAGTTCGATACTTTGATTTAAGATACTTCCTTTTTCTGTCGCTAAAAATCTTTTCATTCCATTCGCATGAGAATCATGAAATCTTTTGGGAATGATCAAGTCGGACATTTTTTGACCAATGGCTTCATCGGCGGAAAAACCAAAAATAACATTGGCTCTTGGATTCCATTGAATGACGCTTCCATCACTGTCGATTCCAACGATGGCATCCAATGACGAGTCAAAAATCGCTCTAATATTAGCTTCGCTTTTTTGAAAAGCTAAAGTTCTACTTTCGACTTGGCGTTCAAGGGATAAATTAGCTTCGCGCAGCTTGTCTTCGGCCATGCGTTGTTTGATTTCCGTTCTGTTCATCACCATTGAAGTCCACAATATGATCACTAAAAAGAAAATTACATTCCCCATAACAACAATTAAAGTCCCAAAATCTGCATTAAAAAAACCAAGTTTTTGTCCATAAACTTGCAAAGCGTTCACGAACGCAGGAATCACAGTGGCTGAGGCAATTAATCCTCGCCCCATTTGGCCGGTCATAGTTTTTGCCGAAATGACAGCCACCAGACCGTAATCACGGCGAGCCCATAAAATCCCCAACGATAAAACAATAAACATGAGCGCCGTATGAAAGGCCATCTGAGTGTAAAAAGCCGATCCAAACGAGTAAGTGATGCCTAGAAAGTAACCGACAAGAGCTTGAAACGAAATTAAAAAAGAAATGAAGATCATGAATTGGGCCAGCTTATAAAAATTAAGGCGTCCCGTCGTAAGAAAGAAACTAAGACTTATAAAAATAAAATTAATAGCAGTGATGGGCGCCAATCGTCCCGGCGGAAATCGAGCCCCCGGCGGGACGTGGTCACGAAAGAAAAATTCATCGATTTTAAAATCAAACCCGAAAGCATATTCACAAAGTGTCAAAGTCCCGATCAGAAAAATAACGATCGAAAGAATCCTTATGATGACCGTTGAAGAAAAGAATTTTTCTTCTTGATAAAAACCTAATGTGACAGAAATCAGAAGCAATCCAATCGCCGTATTTGCTTTCATCGAAATATATTCCGGCAAAATAGATTTTAAAGTTGAAATATCAAAAGCCCATCCCAAAAGGACGATGGCCGAAACAAAAAGACCTGTCGCTACACAAATGGGAACAAACTGATCGACGCGAATACCACTGTTTTTCTTCATTGAGATATTCTAGAAGAATTCATTTTTTCAGGCACCCCATTTATAAGAGCCTCGACCTCAACCAAAGTCTGGATGCTTCAAAGATCCAAATTCAAACAAGAATCTCATGAAATAATGTAGGGGTAGGCTTAAAACCCCTTGGTTGACCTTCTATGTGGGATCGCCAAGAATGTTTTTATGAAAAAGTTAAATTTCAAAATTTTCGGCTTTCTACTTTTAGTTGTCTGCGTCTTCGTTTTCCTTCACTGTGGTCGCTTCATTCGAAAGGCCTATGCTACGGGTGTCCCCCAATAATGGCTCAATCTCAATATGTGATGAATTCTAAAATTGGCCCCATTTTTTTAGTGGCCACAGAATTTGGACTTCAGGCGGTTTCTTTCGAAAAGCAAAAAGTTCAGATGGCCTTGAATCTTAAGGGCTCATCAGCAGAAATAAAAATTCTTAATAAGAGCATCAAACAGCTTCAAGAATATTTTTCTGGGCAGCGGAAAATTTTTGATCTTCCCTTGGATTTAGTGGGAACTGAATTTCAAAGAAAAGTTTGGCATCAGCTGTCTAAGATCAAATATGGAAAAACATGTTCCTATATAGACATTGCTCACCAAATTAAAAATCCAAAAGCTTTCAGGGCCGTAGGAAATGCCAATGGGAAAAATCCAATCTGCATTATTATTCCCTGCCACCGAGTCATTGCTGCTGACGGAAGCATAGGCGGATATTCTGGCGGGCCAAAAATTAAAACGAAGCTTTTAGAGCTGGAAGGAAAGTTTTGAAGATGTTCAAACTTCCGTCTCTGCCGAAAACCGCCACCGCCCCCTTTTGCCCTTCAGAAGTTCAGGGTTCTATCAAAGTTCCTAGCGGCCTGCCTCTTTGGAAAAAGATTTTTATTTTTCTAGGTCCTGGGCTTTTAGTGTCTGTCGGCTATATGGACCCAGGAAACTGGGCCACCGATATCGAAGCCGGTTCAAAATATGGCTATGCCCTTTTATTTATCGTTCTTTTTTCAAGTTTAGCAGCGATTGTTTTGCAATGCTTGAGCATGCGCCTTGGGATTGTCACAGGCCAAGATTTGGCTCAGCTGACCCGCCGAAAATATTCTAAAATGACATCCATTATCTTTTGGATTTTAGCTGAAATTGCAATTATCGCCACCGATGTCGCAGAAGTTCTAGGAAGTGCTCTTGCTTTTAAACTTTTGCTGGGCGTATCTTTGAAACTTGGAATTCTTCTGACGGCCTTAGATACTTTTATTATATTGGGATTAAAGGGAAAAGGATTTCGTCAGGTCGAAGCGATCGTTTTAGGTTTAATTTTGACGATTGGCGCCTGCTACATTGCCGAGCTTTGGTGGCTGAAGCCGAATTGGGATCAGGTGCTGTCGGGATACGTTCCTTCACTTGAAAACCTGCATGGCTTCGAGCCTTGGTACTTAGCCATCGGAATTTTAGGCGCTACTGTGATGCCACATAATTTGTATCTGCATTCTTCCATTGTTCAGACTCGACATATCCCCAAAGACATTGAAGGAAAAAAGTCGGCCTTAAAGTTTAGCACTCTTGATATAGTCGCTTCTTTGTCATTAGCTTTTCTGGTCAATTCAGCAATTTTAATTTTAGCAGCGGCCGCATTTCATTCGACGGGCCACAGCGATGTCGTCGAGATTGATCAGGCTTACCGCTTATTAGATCCCGGCTTAGGGTCGTCGGTGGCGGCCTTCCTTTTTGGCATTGCGCTCCTTGCCGCTGGACAAAGCTCGACATTCACTGGAACTATTGCCGGACAGGTGATTTTAGAAGGCTTTTTAAAATTAAAAATTCCTTGCTGGCAAAGACGAATTATCACCAGAGGTTTAGCCTTGATCCCTGCATTTATTGGCGTCAGCCTTTTAGGGGATCAAAGCACAGGACAACTTTTGGTTTTAAGCCAAGTCATTTTATCACTGCAGTTGC
>JAYWEU010000017.1:0-7258 GCA_043779385.1 Pseudobdellovibrionaceae bacterium | reverse complement strand
TGTTTTAATCACCTAGTTTTAATCTCTGTAGCAGTTCACTTTTTTTACGTCGCCAGGTGGATTATTTATATCAAATTTTTCACCAATGTTAATTGCGCCCTCTAAAATAATCAGATCGCCAAATTGATCCAAAGCAAGTATTTTTTTGGCGACTGATATCATTTCAGCCGAGTCTTTTTGGGTAATCCGGTATACTTCGGAGTCAATTAGCATGCCGTTTTCGCACGAACTCTTCGTAAAAAATGAATAATTCTGCCCGTTATTATCGTTAATTTCGTTTACTAACGCCAATTTTCCTTCATAGGACCTTACAACGTCGTTGATTTTATAAAATCGTTCTCCATTCAATAAAGCCGATTTTACATAAATCACTTCGTTAGTGGACGAATTGCAAGTGTACTTGCCGACCAGTAAAGTACATTCTGCAATTGAAATTAAAGATGAAAATAACGTTAAGAAAAATAGGACTTTCGCCATTGTTACCTCTCTAGCAATTAGAATAGAGGATAGGAAGAATTAAGCCCGAATTGTTCAATCCCAGTATCTAGGTTTTGCTTAGTTCGTACCAAAATTGTGTGATTGGAATGGGTCTTTGGCAACAAATTTCACCGATTTTTGAGAATTGCTGCGTGTCTTTGATTTACTGAGGGTATTTTTCAGGATTTTGAATATTCGGATCCGTTGCAGCTGAATTTCTTAGTCTGCGGATTGATTAAAATTGTCGAAGTTCATCTCGAAGTGCTGCTGGTTGAATTCATCTTCGAAATGATGCTGAACTTTTGGCGGCCCCCGGGCTGGATGCAGTGGTGGCGGTTTTATGGCAAGGCCCATGTGCTGAAGGATTTTTCGAATCACTGCGGGATCTTCGATGGCTGCAATGATTTTCATGTTACCGCCGCATTTGATGCAAGCCTCAACGTCGATGTTGAAGACCCGTGCAAGTAGACGTGCCCAGGGAATGTTTTTCTTTTTCAACTCTAGTTGTTTAGGATCAATGATGTCTTGTTCTTGGCCGATTACTTTTAGTTCCGGTGGTTTTGGAACAATTTGTTTGCGGTGTTTATAGTGCGGGCCGAGCACTCCATGGTAACGTGTCAAATGAACTCTTGGCCGTGGAACCAGTGCCACAAGTCGCTCCATAAGTTCCATCGGTGTTAACTTCAGTGCCGTAGTTCCGTCATCCCATGGTTTTTTGAATCGATAAATCACATTGCCATAATCATCCGTTGAAAGTCGTTCTTCGCTAACAGCCGGACGCGCGATATATCTGCAAATTTTTTCTAAACGATCACGCTCATGGGCCTTTGTTGCGACTCCTGCGTGTAATGAAAACCCTGAGTTCTTCGCGACAAGGCCCTTTGTCGCCGAGTGATCAGTATCGGTCACGGACTTTAGCACGATCGCTTTTTTGCCTTTGCTTTTCCCCGTGGCAAATCTGTAGGTCACAGACGTGGCTTGTAGTTTAGATAATGTGTCTTCGTCAGGAATCGGGATTTGGAATCCACCGTCGTTGTCATCTTTGATGATGATTTTTTGTCGTTCCAAGTATTTGGTAATTTTTTGAATGATTTTTGAAAGGACTTCTTCGATCTCTTTAACTGTCGGTGGACTTGCTACCCAGAAGTCGATGGGTTCGTTTTTATCACTCAGTTCATAGCAGCCATCGACAAACAGTTGATGGAAGTGGATGTTCAGGTTCAGGCTTCCTCCGAAGCGTTGGATCAGGGTGACTGCTCCTGATTTGGAGTTCTTAGCGCTAAGCCCTGCTTTTTTGCGGTAATACTGGCTGGTCACCAGATGTGAAATCTCAAGGGCTCTTGCCATGACTTTTGGACGGACTGCCAAGCACAGCCTAATCGGCACTGGAAAAGTCAGCACCCACTGACGAATGTTTTTGTGTGGCAAAACGTGATCGACTAAGTGTGCCGCTGTTTCTGACATCCGCCGTGCTCCGCAGCTGGGGCAGAATCCTCTTTTTTTGCAGCTGAAGGCCACCAGCATCTCGTGCTGACAACTGGTACACTGAGCTCGCAAGAACCCGTGCGCCAAAATCCCGCAGCGCAAATACGCTTCGAACTCTTTGTTCACGAAGTCTGGTAATGGATAGCCCAGGTCGTGTTCGACCTGTTGCTGGAACGACAGCCAGTTGCCTTGGATCAGCTTGTAGAGGGTTGTCTTTTCTGGTTCATGGCGTTGGTAGTGATAGGTTTTGGCATTGGGAATCGACATCGGCAAGCTGCGTGCTTGCAACTGCCGTGGCCATTTAGGATCGCTTTGACTTACGCGAGCGGTGGTACTGTGGTCCGGAACACCGCCTTGGCCGCGTGATTCCGTCCAGCGCGTTCAGGTAGGCGAACCTTTTGGTCGTTGGTTGAATCTCTGCTCAGGAAGGCTCTCTGGCGATGACCGACCACTGCCTGTTATTCATTGGGTTATTGATCGGTGGCTTATGGACAGAATTTTAATAATCTCGCCAATTAATCAATTATTAGTTAAAACCAACTCTAATCTTTTTATTTTTTCTTGAATTTCAATTTGTCTTTGCGTTGTAGCGCTTGAGAGTTCGGTATTTAAACTTATGATTGTGTCTCGTACTTTTATTTTAATTAAATCCATACCGGCATGTGCTTCAGATGCAGCTTGTTTAGGCCTGTTTCTATTTTTTTGTGCAAATATCTCGCATTCAAAGTTAGATAACTCATCGAAAATAAAGAATAAAGGTTTCAACAGTTTAGCGATTTCTTATTTTCGAAACCGTCAAAGAAAATCACCCGTCGTCACAGAAGTTGGCTTCATTATGGCTTCATGTTGGCTTCAGATTTTAGTGATTTTCTCCGCTTATATTTAAGCGGTTTCCTTTGTCGGATCCTATTTTAACTCTCGAGAGCCTTTAACAAAAACGGAGGTTCCTATGATGGGTGTAGTACAATTTATGAGAAGTCTGCTGTTAGCGGCAGTTTTGCTTGGTGCCGCTGGCACATTGGTGGAAGCCACTGGCATTGTCGGTCGTGAGGCCGCCAAAGCTCATCAGCGCGGTGGCATTAGTTTCAAATGGCTGAACCAACAGCTTGTTGGGGGTGGCAGATCAAAATGAGCAACGAATTCGGAATCGGAAGATTAAGAAGATAAAAATAATTTATGAATTGGCTGACACTTCGATAGCAGCAGCCAGTTCATCCCAATTGAGTCCCTCTTTTTAATAAATATTTTAAAAGGAGTTTTGAACTTGTTAAATCAAAAACGCATTAATGCCCTTTATTGCCGTGTTTCTACAGACGGACAACAAACGGGTCTTGAGTCACAAATTCGCGCCCTTAAAGAATGGTGCTTTAGAAATCAGATTTCAGATTATGAATTATCCGCAGATGAGGGGATTTCCGGAGCTAAAGAAAGTCGCCCTTCCCTTAATCGACTTATGGAAATGGTTGAAAATAATCAGGTCGAGCAAATCATTGTATTTTCTTTTTCACGATTTGCTCGGTCCACAAGTCATCTTTTAAAAGGGCTTAAAACTTTTAAAGAAAAAAACACTCGATTTATTTCGATCACCGAATCTATTGATACAAATTCTCCGCTAGGAGTTGCTCTGTATACAATTTTAGGAGCACTTGCTCAGCTCGAACGTGAAATGATCATCGAGCGTGTTCGAGCAGGAATGGCAAATGCAAAAGCCAAGGGGAAGCGAATTGGCAGAGTCAAAAAAAGAAATTCTGTTCTGATTAGGTCCCTGCTTGATGCCAAATTATCGTACAGAGAAATTGCTCGAATTGCAAAGTGCAGTCATGGCTCTGTCCATGCAGAATTAGTGGGTTACAAAAAAGAAAAAGAAGCTGCTGAAAAGGCAAAAATGGAAGAACTTCAGAGTTCGATTAAAAGTGATACTGGAAATCAGACTTTAGATGAACTTAAAAAAATGGATCTTTTGCCCGAGACTGTCCGTAAAGTCGAACAGGATTTGGAAACTGCGGCGAAAGCTAAAGTGACGGACATCCAAGGTCAATACTATGAAACTTATGACTAATTTAAGTCTCTTAGAAGGATAGCCTTTTTAGGGCTAAATTTGAAATTATGCTAACAGAAGCGGTTCCGCCAACAAAGGCAGAGCCGCTTTTTTATTTTGAGCTACAAAAAGAAGGGGTTTATGATCAGGCTATTGTTACTCCTCTAGCAAGAAGAGTGTTCTTCTTGGGTCGACTTACTAGTTCTGCTCTTGGAAAAGTCGATTGCAAAGCCTTGGGCCAATCCTTGTTTCTAGAGCCTTGGTTACCCAAGAAGGCTGGCGCATAAACTCAATCCTTTCACTGGGTGACATCGCATGTGCCGCGACTTCCGTTTGAACTTTCAAAAAATCTGGTAGCGGGATCGTCATCAGCTCTTTCACTTTTGCGAACTCTTCTACGGTCGGTCGAAAGTTTATACTAAAGTGAGCGGCGTTTTGAACCCACAATTCGCCCATGCGCTGTTTCAGAATCGGGTCTGGATCCTGTGCTCCTGCGAAAAGAACTTGGGCGAACTCAAGTGACGAACGGGCCTTAGGAAGAGATTCTTCAATGGCCTCGATGAGATACCCTGAGTTGATCTTATAAAGCTCTCTTAAAAATTCAAAATTGATTTCGGGACCATTGCCGAGACGATTTTTAACGTACGCCCAATTCAAGTAACCTCTTTTTAACAAATGTCTTTCTAAACCCAGACTCGCCAGCAGAGGCCACAGTTCAATATTCGAAGCTTGAGACTGCAATTCAAGCTTCCTGAGAGCCTTTTTGATGTTATGGGAATTTGATCGCGCTGATTCGGTTTCGGACTCCAGCGTTTGGCGTAGGCTTTCAATTTGATGTGTTGAAATCCTGGTGCTCGTGACGAACATCAAAAGAAACCGTACATGTCGCATGATTTGAGTGAATTGTGAATGCCCACCCCAACTATTCCGAAATGGTTTAAACTGATCTTCAGGCACAATTGTATATCTCAATTCTCCTCGATGGTAATCCTGAATGGTTCCAGTGGGATCGTAAACAAAGAAAGGATTTATGCCGAGCTTTTCAATATTGGAACCACCGGCTCGCAGACTAGCTTCAAGAAACGCCGAGTCCAGGACGTCCCATCCATTTTCTCGTCGATAATTTTCCGGCAGTAGATCTTGATTGATAGCTCCAAACAAAAAAAGATCTCGATCAGCGCCTTCCATAATGAGTTTATCAAATGCCGGGGGCGGAGTTCTTCGAACTACATTAATGTTCGATTCCTGCAATTGAAGCTCGAGCCACTGAATCAGGCCGCGGACGGCTCCCCCGCCCAAGAAAACACTTTTACGTTTGGCAGGATTTGAATGGAGGTCTTCCCACAATTCTTTGAGAATGCTTATTTCTGCAACCTTTTGGCGGAGGAGATCTTCAAATTCTTGGGCGGTAATATGACTTCGCCAATCGGCCGCGGACTTCGATAGCTCTCGGGGTTGAAACGTCATGGCATATGCCGGCCCAGCCACGCAAGCAAGAGCGAATAAAAGAAGAATTCCACCGCTAAATGACTTTTTCAGCGTATACACTGTCAAAACATTGAACAGATGAAATTTCATATTCGATTACCTTTCAGTTGCCCGGCGAATTTGAAGCTATAATATATCGGATTCCAATAAATATGCCAGGAGGCGAATTCGCGAATTGATTGCGTGCCTCTGAGCCATTCAATGTCTCTCTAAGTGGTAATTACATCCATTGAACAAAAGGGAATCTAAATGGCAGAATCGCGGTATTCCTTAAGCTCGATTTTATACGATTTGACCGATTTTCTTGAAGTAACACCCTCCGATTAGAAGGCGCTAAGTTTCGATACTGATCCGAAAGGTCTGACTTAAAAGGGTGTTCGGAAATACGAACAGGACAAAAGATTTTGCAGCTTCAAAATGCTCAGGAGTTCTGAATTTTGAAGCTGCACATGGAAGTGTTTACTGAATGCCATTAAAACACACTACATTTAGTTTTACTATTAACACTCGAACATTGGCATAAAAATGGATACCTTCACGATGTGGCTACTATAAAACAGTCCAATTCGTCTATTACGATCTTCAAAGCGCTCATATTGGGCGTGGTTGTCAATTTCATTGTCAGTCCGGCATTTTCCCAAGTTAGATGTGAAAATCTTTTTGCCTCGTCGAAAATTGTTTTAGATTCAGTAAAGAGCAAGCTAGACCCCAGTTTCAAATCTGAAATTGAAGAAGCATTATATCTTAGAAGTGCACCAAAAAAATGGAGCACAACCGCAAAAGAAAATACGGCGTATTTGCGACAAATTTTGGAACTGATCGAAGATAAAATAACGAAACAACCTTTTAGAGATGAAAAAGTTTTTATAAATGAATCAATAAAGTTGCTGTTGAATAGTTACAAAACAGAATTAGAAAGTTTTTTGGATGGGAATTTCAATATCAATACGCAAAAAAAACTGATTCTTAAAGTCCATTTTTTATTGCAATTTGCCGAGCAAAAAGAAATTTTTGGCGGTACATCAGATTATGTTTCTAATTCAGTCATTTATAGTTCTTTTAAAGGGCACGAATTAGAAAATTTAAATAAGAATTCTCTTTTTGCTTCTCATTTGAATGAAGTTTTTGAAAATCACACTGCGAACCGGTTTTTTAAATACGATAATGTTTGGTTTACAAGAAAACAATTAAGCCTTCTTGATCTTATGTATGCGGCTCGGTTGGGAATATCATTAATAGGAATTTCAACAAATGACGTTACCTTTGTAGACGGTCAAAAATATTCTCGATTGGAATTTATGATTCATGACTTTTACCATGGAGAGATGAATGTTCGTTTTAAAGAAGCCACAGATTACTTTTTCGATAAAATATTAACTAAATTGGACGACACCCATATTGCGCTGGCTTTCCTTCTATTGCATGAGAATCAAAATATCGCTGATGATTTAATGAAAACTTTTAAATCAGGAATAATTTCGAAAAATGCAATTTCCCGGATTTGGGGAATTGCTGATCGTTTAAAAGACGAAAATGATTTGAACCCGATAACATCAGGCGTATCCAGAAACGTCGAACAGTTTCTTGAAAAAATGGATAACCTATTTAAGCAAATTGCAATCTCTGAACATATTTGAAACGACGAGTTCATAATGGCGATCATTAACCAAATTGTTTTAATCACCTAGTTTTAATCTCTGTAGCAGTTCACTTTTTTTACGTCGCCAGGTGGATTATTTATATCAAATTTTTCACCAATGTTAATTGCGC
>JAYWEU010000016.1:0-7259 GCA_043779385.1 Pseudobdellovibrionaceae bacterium | reverse complement strand
TTAAAGATGTTCTTGAGCCAGTGGGTTACCATGTCTTGCTGGCATCCAATGGACAAGAGGCCCTGGCTGAAATTCACAATTCAAAAAATAAAATTTCGTTACTTGTGACAGATATCATGATGCCGACGTTGGACGGTTTAAAATTTATTCAAACCGTGCGTGGGTCGGATCTGAAGATTAAAATTCTTGCCATCAGTGGTTTGCAAACTGATGAAAATATCCAAAAAGCGGCTGCGGCTGGAGCCAACGCATTTTTAGCAAAACCATTTACAATAGAGAATCTAATACAAAAAATTGATGATACTTTGAATGGCCTTCATCCTTTAGAGCCCCAATTAAATCTGTAATTATTCAAATATTTTTTCGCGAATCGTCCAGAATCGATCTTTCTTTCTGGCAATAATAAATAAGGGTGATCTAAATTTGATTTGTAGCTGAAGGGCTTGCTCAATGCCATTCACATGTAGCGATGATTCAGGTCGGCGAGTATGCATTCGTATAAAATTAACCCAGAAAGCTTTTTTTTGTTCAATGCTATTTAAGTAAAAATATTCTTTAAGAATATTTGCATCCACATCATAATAACGAATTTCTAATCGGTCCTGACCCTTTTTGTCCTGGGTTTTTTGGAAAGTCATTTTTTCCACACGCATCACGTGAGCATCTTTTAAGGACATGGCTTCTTTTAGTTTTTGATCATTATCGATTAAAAGGTGCTGGCAGGACTGGCAGCTGCGGGCGGCGATATCGTTTTCTCCGCCGCAGTGATCGCAAAGTTTGAATCGAAATCGGAACCCACAGTCGCTGATCCGATGATGGATGGGATCTTCAAAGGCCGCCCGGCAACGCCGGCCAAAATGTTCAACAACTTGGCCTTCCGAATTCACAAGGCCCCAAAAGTAATTGATCACCCCACAGGAAGGGCAAGGAATTTCTACCATTTTTGAATCGCTAGAAGGTTTTTTTTCTTCTATTTCTGGCGAAAATAAATTGTGGCCTTGACCGGTGTAATCTAAAATTAAACAATCTTCTTTACCGGGGCTTAGGCGAAGACCACGACCAATGATCTGTTGGTATAAGCTGACAGATTCTGTCGGTCGTAAAATGGCAATGACATCGACATGGGGGGCGTCAAAGCCCGTCGTTAAGACTGAAACATTAACTAAGTACTTTATTTCCTGCCTCTTAAAGCTTGCGATAATTTGGTCTCGCTGTTGATCGTCGGTGTCGCCGACCACTAATGCAGAAATATGTTTTGGAAGAAGACTTAAAATCTCTTCGGCATGATGAACAGAGGAGGTAAAAATCATCACCCCTTTTCGGTCTTTTGAAATTTCAATGATATTTTGAATGATAACTGGCGTGATGCGTTTTTGATCTTTGAGAAGTGTCTCTATTTGCGCTTTTACAAAATGCATTCCTTTTAATTGAAGGCTAGAAAAATCATAACAGGCGACCGGCGAATCAATATGAATGGGTGGGGTCAGGAAAGAATTTTTAATCATAAAGGGGGTTGAAAGCTCGAAAATACATTTCTTAAAAAATCGTTCTGACGTCGTTTGTCGTATTTGAGTGATTGCATTGAATTCATAAATCCAGCCGTAGCCTAAGCGGTAGGGCGTGGCCGTTAACCCTAAGATACAAAGATCCGGATTGATTTTTTGAAGTTTTGAAATCACTTGAAAATATTGGCTATCACTCTCCATGGAAATCCTGTGGCATTCGTCAATCACTAGCAAAGAAAAGTTTTCAAAAAAATCTTCTGAAGCTCGGGCCACGGACTGAATACTGGCAAAAATAGTTTTTTGTTCGCTTGATACGGCCGAAGTTTGTACACAAGCTAAGATAACTTGGATCGAAGCTCTTATAAAAGATAAAAACTAATGGCCGCCGCGGCCTCGTCCGGGTTGGCAATCCAACCATTTCAAGCTGAACTTCTGCAGCAAGACGCCGTCGACTGTGTCGACTGTCAGTTGACCGTTTTTCTGAGGTTGGTTTGACGTAAGGTCGACGACAGAGTCGACAACGATATCCGTATTTTCTTTGGCGGGAACGCAGTCTAAGACAGGAGGCCTAGAATTAACGGGGCGAACGGCCGTCAAGACAAAATCTTCGTTGATCGGTCCCCGCCAAACTTGACTGCCAAACTCTGCAGATAACATTCTATGACCTGGATTTGAGCCTGACATGACTCTGACATTTTGCTGAGCCGTGACGCCCTCATCCAGAGCAATGAAGCCGCGAAAATCGGCGGCATCAACTCTAAAGCCCAAGCGCCGAGGTTTTAAAAGATGAAGGATCACAGAACAATTTTGCCGAGCTGTCAGAGTGCTAGGTCCCACTTGAGTGCTATATCGATCATATAAAATTGAAAAGGCCGAGCCATCAGGCGCCAGAACGACCCGCACGCTGCCAGCTGGACAGCCTGACCCCACAGCACTAAAACTTTGTAACTGGACTTGGGCTTTTGCGATCGAAGCAAAAAAAATGAGTGTTAAAAGCAGTTTTTTCAACTTGAATTCCTTTCGGAGGGACATATTGGCCCCATTAAATTTTCTCAACCTAGTCGCAGCAAAACGAGTGCCATAGAGTTTTATGACAACAGGGACCAACTTTACACCTTGAGCGATTTTTACGATGTTTTAGTCTGAGTTTTTCCTAATCTGCTCTGCTTAAGACCACAAGGCTAAGTCTTGAATTGAGACATTATTTTTTATTAGGATTCTTAGTATGGTTAATAAGGTCACCCTATGGATACAGATGATACGGATATTATAAATGATAGATTAGTTAGACCTAAAGTCTTGGTTTCTTGGTTCCGATCAATAGGGAGTGAGGCACGTTACTGGGTTCATATTTTTTATGCTGGCTTGTTCTAGCGCATTCGGTGCTGGCATTGGATTGACGCTACAAGGTCGCATTCTGAAACCAGATAGTACGCCCGTCAACAGTGCCAGTGTGCAATTCAGAGTTCAAATCAGGTCGCCAGGAACTGAAAATTGTCTTCTTTACGAGGAGATTCAGGGCCCGATCGACATGTCGTCAAGTTCTGGCATTTTTGCTATTACAGTGGGCGCGGGAACTAGATCTGCTGCAGGAATTGATGGTGGCTATTCCTTTGATCGCATTTTCGCTAATCAGGGGTCCATGAATTTTGCAGCAACGGTCCCAAGCGCCTGCGCTCTTGGGACCACTTATACACCCTCACAGGCAGATAATAGAAAACTTGTGTATTACTTCAACGATGGCGTTGGGGGCTGGCAAACTATTCCTGCGTCCGATATAAATTGGGTTCCTTTGGCTGTCGAAGCATTGCAGGTCAGCGGTTTTAAACGAGATAACTTTTTAAGATCTGCCGATGCCTCAGGCAATCCTTTAGCGGCGCCCGCACTAAATGCTGCCGATGTCACTGAACTTGTGGCTCTTTTAAATGGCACGAGCACAAGATATGTTCAGCCCAGCTCAGCTGCCACCTTTTCTAGCACGATCACATTTAGCAATGCTCCTCAGTTTTCAGGGGTGCCAAGTGGCGCCAACGATATCACCAATAAAACTTACGTCGATGCGGCGATTTCAACAGCCGTGTCGGGAGTTCTGCCGAACGTAGGAACAGCCGGAACTTATTATAAAGTTTCTACCGATGCAAAAGGCCGGGTCACTTCCGGAGCAGCCAGCTTAGTGGCAGCTGATATTCCAAATCTTGATGCCAGTAAAGTAACAACTGGAACTTTCGGCGGAGCCGTTGGCATCAATACGACTGGTAATTTGTATTCTTCGGGAACAGTGACTGGTGGAACGGTGTCTGCGACCAATTTAAGAATTTATAACGGCGTTAATTACATGCAAATATCAGCCAGCAGCATGGCTGGTAATTTGAACTGGATTTTACCAAATACCAACGGCAGTGCAGGTCAGGTGTTAAGAACTGACGGCGCAGGCAATTTAAGTTGGGTGGCGGCCCCTTCGGGAAGTGTTACTGGAGTCACTGCAACCGCGCCCTTATTATCAAGCGGTGGAGCAACGCCCGATATTTCTTTAGCGCAAGCCACAGGAGCTGTGCCAGGATATTTATCCGCAGCTGACTTTAATACGTTTAATAATAAACTAAGTGCCAGTTCTACTTTCGCAGGTGATGTGTCCGGTGTTTACACGGCGACAAGTGTTGATAGGTTAAAAGGCGCAGCCCTTTCAATCACTTCAATAACTTCAGGTAACTTTTTAAAGTACAATGGCACGAACTGGATTAACGCGAACTTAGCTAACGCTGATATCACCACAGGCTTAGGTTTTGCTCCGGTCAATCGTTCTGGCGATACGATGACGGGTCTTTTAGTTCTGTCTGCCGATCCAGCTGCGAATTTAGGATCTGCAACGAAGCAATATGTTGATTCATCGACAACAACGGCTGCTGCAAACTATATCCGTAAAGATGGTACAGTGGCGTTTACAGCGAACCAATCATTAGGTTCAAATAAATTAACATTCGTAGCAGATCCAACATCAGCCCAAGATGCTGCAACCAAGAACTATGCTGATGCCAAATTATTCGGTAAAGCAGGAACAGCCCCTGCTGCTGGTCAAGACGGACAATCTCTACGTTGGAATAACGCAAGTTTAGCGTGGGAGTATTTTGCAAGTTCAGCAGGCAGTGTGACAACTGTTGCAACAGGCACAGGGCTAACCGGCGGTCCGATCACAACAAATGGCACGATTTCATTAGCAAGTACGACTGTCACAGCTGGAAGTTACGGAACTTCGACCAGTGTTCCGGCTTTAACTGTGGATGCTCAAGGAAGATTAACAGCCGTGACTAGCTTAGCAATTCCAAGTGCGAACACAAGCACCACTGGATTACTCACAAACACAGATTGGAATACTTTTAATAGTAAACTTGGCACGACAAGCACATTTGTAGGTGATGTTTCCGGAGTCTACACAGCAACAAGTGTTGATAAGTTAAAAGGTGCAGCTCTTTCGATCACAGCCTTAACTTCAGGTAACTTTTTAAAGTACAATGGCACGAACTGGATCAATACAAACTTAGTTAATGCTGATATTACTACAGGCTTAGGTTATGCTCCTGTCAACAAAGCTGGCGACAGCATGACGGGTTTACTAGTTCTGTCAGGTGATCCAACGGTGAACTTAGGATCTGTCACAAAACAGTACGCAGATACAAAAATATTAAGTAAAACAGCAACTGTTCCAGCGGCAGGTCAGGATGGGCAATCATTACGATGGAATAATGCAAGTTTAGCATGGGATTACTACACTCCTGTTACGGGCACTGGCCTTACGAATTTAAATGGCGCAACTGGAAATTCACAAACTTTTGCAAATGGCGCAACGGGCACGACACCTGCTTTTTCAACTGCTGCGAATGTTCATACGTTAAATATCCCAATGGCAAATACAGCCTCAGTGACGGCGGGATTAATTTCAAAAACAGAGTATGATACCTTTAACACCAAGCTTGGAATAACAAGTACTTTTGCTGGCGATGTGTCCGGCTTATATAATTCTTTAAGTGTTGATAAGTTAAAAGGTGCACCGCTGTCGATCGCTTCGTTAACTTCTGGAAACTTTTTAAAGTACAACGGCGCCAATTGGGTAAATGCCAATTTATCGAATACAGATATCACATCAGGCTTAGGTTTTGCCCCGGTCAATAAGGCCGGCGATAGCATGACGGGCTTACTGGTCTTATCAGCCGATCCTTCGGCGAACTTGGGTTCTGCAACTAAACAATACGTGGATGCAGTGACCACCGCATCGGCTGGGGCCTATATCCGTAAAGATGGAACAATGGCCTTCACTGGAACTCAATCCATGGGTTCTAATAAATTAACTTTCGTCACCGACCCAACAGCCGCACAAGATGCTGCGACAAAAAATTATGCGGATACCAAAATCGTTGGAAAAACAGCAACGGCACCTGCTGCCGGTCAAGATGGTCAATCTTTACGTTGGAATAATAGCAACAGTTCTTGGGAATATTATTCCGTAGGCTCTAGTCAGTGGACCACATCGGGTTCAGATATTTACTACACCACTGGTAAAGTCTCTGTCGGAACAGCGACTCCTTCAGAGTTAAAAATGACAGTGACTGGTGGCGGCGTGATGGCCTCGGGAACTTTTGGGACCGATACGACTTTAACAACGGCCGGAGCTGGAACCCGTATGTTTTGGTATCCCCGAAAAGCGGCGTTCAGGGCTGGAAACGCCAACGGAACACAATGGGATGATGCTAATATTGGAACTTACTCTGTGGCATTGGGTGATAGTTCAAGAGCCACAGGTGATCGATCTTTTGGAACAGGTTACAGCTCTCTTGCCAGTGGGGCTTATTCAACAGCTATGGGTTACTCTTCAACAGCCAGCGGAGTTTCTGCGACTTCACTGGGTAACGGAACGACGGCCAGTGGAGACAATTCAGTGGCGATGGGCTCATCAAGCACAGCAAGTGCTACTTATGCGATGACATCAGGATATAATACGACAGCCAGTGGAACAGCTTCCACCGCGACCGGTTATCAAGCCGTCTCCAGTGGGGCTTACTCAACAGCTACGGGACTTCAAACAGCCGCCAGCGGAAATGCTTCCCTTGCCATGGGTAATAACACGACAGCGGAATCTTATGCACAGGTGACATTGGGTCAGTACAATATGCCTCGCGGTGGTGAAACTGCAATTTCATGGGTTGCCACAGATCCTGTCTTCGTTGTTGGTAACGGCACAGGAGCCGGTGCAAGTCGATCTACGGCGATGATGATTTTGAAAAATGGCAACGTTGGGATAGGGACGACAAATCCAAGTTATAAGTTAGATGTCGTCGGAGATGTGAATGTTACTGGAAATTTTAAAATCAATGGAACCAATATTGGTAGCGGTGCAGGGACCGTTACGAATATTGCGACGGGCACAGGGTTATCTGGTGGTCCGATAACATCAACGGGCACTATTTCTTTAGCAAGCACGACCGTCAGCGCAGGAAGTTACGGAACATCTGTTTCAATTCCGACTTTCAATGTCGATGCGCAAGGACGACTGACGGGTGTGACGGCGCAAGCGATTCCAAGTGCAAACACAAGCACCACTGGATTCCTAACCAACACAGACTGGAATACTTTTAATTCTAAGCTCGGCACAACAAGCACTTTTGTAGGTGATGTCAGTGGCGTTTACACAGCAACAAGTGTTGATAAGTTAAAAGGCGCAGCTCTTTCAATCACATCATTAACCTCAGGCAACTTTTTAAA
>JAYWEU010000015.1:0-19063 GCA_043779385.1 Pseudobdellovibrionaceae bacterium | reverse complement strand
GCCAGAGCTTGATCCTAAATGGAGCTTCGAACAAGCGGTCAAAGAAAGCAGCAATCCCGATAAAATCAAAATATTTTTCATGAATCCCCCAAAAAAGTAAAACCCCAACTGGAGCGGAACGACACCGAAGATCGAACCCATCTACCGAATTACAAAAGGCGTACCATCTCTGAACCCCCTTCATGAAGCAGAAATTGGTCCCTGTATGGCACCGCCGGGCGATTTATTTTGTCTTTTGACCCAGAGGCCAGACTTAATTTTTGTCCAGCGATGTAAAAGCATGATTTAGCTGGTTTTTTTGTTTTAGCTCGGGAACAGGGGGCTAGCCTTTGCTAAATGTCGTGGTTTGAAAGCTTTACTCGACATAGAAATTTGCCGGCGCTGATACATTGCGAAAAAGCATCGTCTGGGATCTGGCTAATTGATTGCCGCGACGATCTTTTTCCGTTAATTTTCATTTACAAATTAGCAAGTTAACTTTAATTAGCAGTCCCTTCTGGGAGCGTCCAATTATGTCTGAAAATATGAATTCCAATTCTTCGGATCAACACAACCAGGGTGGGCTGATCGCTTTTCTTGGCTCTATGATCTTCGTCTTCGGCTTTATGATTTATCTGGTCGCCTTTCATGCGGGTGTTGAGCTGGATGAAAAAGTCGTTGATCCAACCTTACAAGCAGTCAGTGTTGAGCCGACTTTTGATATCGCCAAAGTCACTGAGCCTTGGGTTGAAACGCCAGAGATCATTGCACATGGGAAAAAAGTTTTCGGTAATAACTGTGCTCTTTGCCATGGGAATGAAGGCAAAGGCGACGGCACGGCGGGAATGGGTTTGAATCCTCGACCCAGAAATCTGGTGGAAGGCAAATGGACCCAAGGTTCTGGCCTCACGGATCACTTTAATGTTGTTTCTAACGGCATCGCTGGAAGCTCGATGGCGTCTTTCAAAGCTCAGATCAAAGTTCCAGATCGTTGGGCGCTGGCTCACTATATTAACTCCATCACTGAAAATAAATCCCAGCAAACGCCGGTTCAAATTGCTGAATTTGCAAAAAGTTACAAAGATTAAGGTCGTCGATGTTGAAGATCGAGCTGCAAAAAAAGACTACCTTGTTAGAAGCGCTGAGTGGTGCGGCTCTGATTTTTATTGGCCTCTTTGGGGCGCCCTCAGCATTTGCACATAAAGATGATTACAATGTGAATCAGGTAGCGCCTTTGACAGCCGAAACTAAGCCCAGCGAATTGGTGGGCGTTGGGATTGAAGAAAAGCTGGGGCATGATCTTGATCTGAATTTGAAATTTAAAGATGAGCAAGGTCAGATTGTCACTTTAGGATCTTTTTTTCAAAATGGCGTGCCTGTGATTATAAGTCCTGTTTATTTTTCTTGTCCTGGGCTTTGCAATTTTCATTTAAATGGATTGACGGATGGCTTGAAAGAAATGGATTGGACGATAGGCGATAAGTTTAAAGTTTTATCGATCAGTTTTGATCCGAAAGAAACCCCTGATTTAGCAGCAAAGAAAAAAGAAACTTATATGAAGCTTTACGGTCGAGCCGGCATTGAATCATCTTGGCATTTCTTGACCGGTGATGAGGCTAACATCAAGGCTTTCACGGAATCGATTGGTTTTAAATATCATTGGAATGAAAAAGCCAACGACTGGGCCCATGCTTCCACCGCCATCGTGGTTTCTCCGAAAGGCGTGATCACACGTTACCTTCCAGGGATTATCTTTGAACCCAAAGATATCAAACTGGCTGTGATCGAAGGGGGCAAGGGTCAGGTTGGAACTTTTGTCGATCAATTAGTGCTTTACTGTTTTCACTATAACCCCACCCAAAGCAAATACACTTTGGCCGCTTTTAATATTATGAAAGTGGGCGGGGGATTGACTATTTTATTGCTAGCCCTTTGGCTTCTGCCTGTCTGGTACAGAAGCCGTCGTCATCCGTCATCGGTGAGGAGTTCTTAAATGGTTTCTTGGATGAGTTCCGCCTACGCTAGTTCTAACTTTACTCCTGCAGCGGGCACAGAAGTCGCTGTTAAGTGGGATAATCTTTATGGCTTCTTGCTGATTTCCAGCTTGATTGGTTGTTTGATCTTAATCGGTGGAATGATTTATTTTGTCGTTAAGTATAAGCGTAAAACAGATCATGATGTGACTCCGTATATTTCGCATAATACAGCTCTTGAATTTTTGTGGTCATTTATTCCATTGGTGATTTTTCTAGCGATTTTTGGCTGGGGCTGGTGGCTGTATCATGACATGCGAAAAATGCCGTCGAATGGCTTAGAAATTCATATCAATGCTAAACAGTGGGCGTGGGAATCCGTTTATAAAAGTGGCGCTAAGACTGGAAATCTAGTTGTTGCGCCGATTAACACAGACGTCAAATTGATCATGACTTCAGAAGATGTCATTCACAGCTTTTTCGTGCCGGCTTTTCGCATCAAGCAAGACGTTGTTCCGGGTCGCTATTCAGCGCTTTGGTTTCGAGCTGATAAATTGGGTGAATTCCATATTTTCTGTGCTGAATATTGTGGAACGGAACATTCTGGAATGATGGCCACGATGAAAATCGTCAGCCAAGCCGATTATGACGCTTGGTTAGAAGAAGAATCCAAGGTTGGGTCTTTGCCGCTCGTAAAGCGTGGCGAAAAACTCTTTTCGGCAAAAGCTTGTATCGGTTGTCACTCAGTGGCCGATGCCAGTCGAAAAGTAGGACCAGCCTTATGGCATAAATTTGGAACTGAAGAAAATTTTGAAGATGGTTCAAAGTTGATTGTGGATGAAAATTATGTGCGTGAATCGATTCTGATGCCGAAAGCAAAAATTGTTGCCGGCTATCCGGCCGTCATGCCTTCTTTTCAAGGACAACTTTCTGAAGTCGAACTGACGGCCTTGATCGAATACGTCAAGAGCTTGAAGTAGGGAGATAAAAATGGCAGCAAGTCACAATCCGGATCTAAATTATCTTAACGAATTTAAGGGCATTGGCTCTTGGTTAACAAGCTTGGATCATAAGCGCATCGGCCTGATGTATATGATTTCTGTTTTAACCTTTTTCTTTCTTGGCGGGGTTGCGGCGCTTTTGATTCGCTATGAACTTATGCAGCCGGGATTGCAACTTTTCGCAAATAAAGATCAATACAACCAGGCCATGACCTACCATGGAGCCATGATGGTTTTTATGGTGATCATCCCTGGAATCCCTGCGATTTTAGGAAACTTTTTTCTGCCGATTCATATTGGCGCGAAAGATGTCGCCTTTCCACGATTAAATTTGGCTAGCTGGTACGTTTTTATGTTCGGTGCGCTGCTGGCCATTTCCACTTTGTTCACGACAAAGATTGATACTGGTTGGACTTTTTATACGCCCTATTCGATCAGAACTCAGACGGCGACAATCACTATGGTGTTGGCCGCTTTCATCATGGGAATGTCTTCGATTTTGACGGGCCTCAATTTCATTGCAACTGTTCACAAGCTGCGATGCCCAGGGATGAGTATGTACCGCATCCCATTGTTTGTTTGGGCAATTTATTCAACAGCCATTTTGCAAGTTTTGGCAACGCCGGTTTTAGCGATCACTTTATTGCTTTTAGCTGCTGAAAAAGCTTTCGGAGTTGGTATTTTTGACCCTAAGCTGGGTGGAGATCCCGTTCTGTTCCAACATTTTTTCTGGTTCTACTCGCATCCGGCGGTTTACATCATGATTTTGCCGGCTATGGGAATTATTTCGGAAGTGATCAGTGTGTTTTCTCGTAAAACTATTTTTGGTTACACGGCTATCGCCTACTCATCATTGGGAATTGCCGCCGTTTCTTTTATTGTTTGGGGACATCATATGTTTGTCTCTGGGCAGTCAGAAGTGGCAGGGATTTTATTTTCATTTATCACAATGCTTGTTGGCGTTCCTACGGCCATCAAAATGTTTAACTGGTTGGCGACAATTTATCGCGGTTCGGTCAGTTTTCAATCACCGATGCTATACGCGTTGGGGTTCTTATTTTTATTCGCGATCGGTGGCGTGACGGGAATTATGCTTGCTGCTTTAGCGGCCGACGTTCATTTCCATGATACTTATTTTGTTGTGGCCCATTTCCATTATGTGATGGTGGGTGGAACCTTGATGGCTTTGATGGCTGGAATTTACTATTGGTTTCCGAAAATGTTCGGCAAAATGTACAGTGAAGCAGGGGCGCGCTTAAGTTTCGTATTTATTTTTATTGGCTTCAACGTCACTTTCTTTCCGCAGTTTATTTTGGGCGCCAATGGAATGCCTCGTCGTTATGCGGATTATATTCCTGCTTTTGCAAGTTTGAATAAGATTTCGACTTTTGGTTCTTGGTTGATTGCCATTGGCTTTTTGATTTCTTTGTATGTGATTGTCACGGGTTTGCTTTATGGACCCAAAGCGCCTATGAATCCTTGGGGAGCCAAATCATTAGAGTGGACAATTCCTTCGCCACCAATTCACACTAACTTTGAGACTGATCCAGTCGTGACCGCGGGGCCTTATGAGTACCGATAATTCAGTTCATCAGCCGGGCAAACATCATTTCGCCCATCACTTTCGTGACGCGAATCATGAATTTGAGACCGCCAAGCAGGGCATCTGGCTTTTTATGGTGACGGAAATTTTGATGTTTGGTGGACTGTTTGTTGGCTACGCGATTTTTCATCAAAAATACCCAGAAATGTTTGCGGAAGGCGCCAGTCACCTTGATTGGAAAATGGGATTTATCAATACAATGGTCCTTATCACCTCTTCTTTGACGATGGCTTTAGGAATTTACTACTGCCAAAAAAATCAGAAAAACAAAGCCGTCGTATCGCTAGCTTTGACGATCCTTTGTGGCGCGATTTTTATGGTCATCAAGTATCTTGAGTATTCGCAAAAATTTGAACACGGATTATTGCCCGGTCGATATTTGAATGTTGAGCATGCCCACGCGGTCCATGAAAATTTAGGAATGTATTTTGGTTTCTATTTTTGCATGACGGGTCTTCATGGAATTCACGTATTATGCGGAATGGGTGTCATCACTTGGGTTCTTATTCGCACAGCCAAAGGCGAATTCAGTGCTGAATATTATACGCCCGTCGAAGGTGTGGGGATTTTCTGGCATATCGTCGATTTAGTTTGGATTTTCTTATTCCCTCTACTTTACTTGATTGGTTAAAAAGGAGTTCTGACAATGGCATCAAACCATAACGCACACCATGTGACACCGATGAGTAATTACATCAAAGTGGCCTTTGCCCTTTATGTTCTCACCGTTTTAACAGTGGTGGCCCATTATTTCGAACACGCTTTAGGCCCCATGGCTGCACCGGTGGCTTTGTTGATTGCCACCATCAAAGCGGCTCTTGTGATGCTATTTTTCATGGGTTTGAAATATGATGATAATCAAAATCGAGTCATCTTCGGGTGTGGATTTTTCTTTTTGCTTCTTTTATATTTCTTTACTGTTCTAGACATTTTGACTCGTATCACTCAGACCAGCACCCTTTAAGCGGGTGCTGAGCCAGAGGTCTCTTGCTTAAGACTTTCTTGGATCTTACAAAATTTGGTATCGTTGTATTTGTCCTCATGTCGGGAATGATAGGCTATGCAACGGGATATCAAATAGAGCATGTTTTTGAATGGCAGCATTTAGTGCGATTTTTGATCGGACTCTATCTTTTAAGCTCAGGCAGTTTAGCCCTCAATCAAGTTCAAGAGTACAAATTGGATCGTCAGATGCCAAGGACCCAGAGTCGCCCGATAGCGACTGGAAAAATAAAACCGGCCGCTGGGCTTATACTCTCGCTTTTATTTATTTATCTAGGAGCCGTGCTGCTTTATGAATGTCATCCCATGGCATTTAAAGTCGGGATCACCTCTGTGATTCTATATAATGGCCTGTACACAATTTATTTAAAAAAACAGTGGATCTATGCGGCGGTTCCCGGCGCCATTCCTGGGGCACTGCCTGTGACTATTGGCTATGCAGCGGTGAATCCTGATATTTGGAATTCAGAATCCGTTTACTTATTTTTAATTATGTTTTTATGGCAAATGCCGCACTTTTGGACCTTGGCGATAAAATACAAAGAAGATTATCGGGCAGGGAATATTCCGACTTTGCCCACCGCTTTGGGAATTTCTAAAACGCTTTATCAAATTGGACTTTATACAATTTTATATGCGGCTGTGGCCATCGCATCGCCTTGGTTTGTCGGTGCCGATTGGCTTTATGTCATTCTTGTTTTGCCGTTTGCGGTCAAAGTCCTTTACGAATTTTATCTTTTTAATAAATCAAACGGCGAAAAACGCTGGCTTGGATTTTTCTTATGGACCAACTTTAGCATGTTGATTTTTCTGATTGTTCCCGTCATCGATAAATGGAGCTTCGTTATTCAAAACTTCTAATTGAAGTTTAGGAACCAGTTTTTGGTGAATCGGGTTGGTTTAAGGGATGTGCTTTTTGAAAAGCGCTGATCTGTTTGCAATTGGCATTGATTTTTTGACATAAAGGATAGGCCTTTAAATCAACGTTGAATCTTAAGGATGCAAACATTTGTGGAATTAAAAAAGCATCGGCGGCGGTGACTTGGTCTCCGAAGCAAAAGGTTCCAGAAGTTTTTTCTAAGGTTTTTTCTAAAGCGGCAAAGCCACGATGATTCCAAAGGGCAAACCATTCTTCTTTTTGCAATTGGGTGTACTGATGATGATCACCTAAATACTGCAGAACTTTTAAATTTCCAAGAGGATGCATAAAAGAGTTGATCGTTTCGCAAAATTGCCGAACTTGCGCTTTTAGAACAGGATCCTTTGGAAAGAGCGGATTCTGTGGAAAAACGTCCTCTAGATATTCAATGATGGCCATGGATTGGGCAATATTTTTATCATTGTGAGCTAAGGTCGGTACTTCCGCCATCGCATTCAAGTCTTTATAGGCTTGAGTATTTTGTTCGCCGCCATTATTTAGTAAATGCACGGCCCGATATTCAAAGTCCAAATTTTTGTGGTAAAGTGCAATTCTGGCTCGGTATGATGTGGAACTGCGAAAATAATTGTAAAGAATAAGTGAAGCCATTAAGAGGATTACATGGAAACCCTCCTTCGAAGTCAAAGGTATAATCAAATTTTCTGTCAGGCCCTTCGCATGGGTGGGAGCTTCTTAATTTTAATGTCTGTGATTCGGTTTATGTTTTTTTTCCTCAGTGCGCCGTCCTTTGAAATCATCGAAAGAAGTATCATCTGGCAGGCGTTTTTTGTCGGCTTCAGGTTTGATCTTTTGGTCCTAGGATTTATATTTATTCCTGTTGTTATTGCTGCACCTTGCTGGTTGCTGTTGGGCGGCACTGAAGGTTTTTGTACAAAGTTTTTGAAAATTTATTTTTCTTTGACCTGGGTTCTAATTATTTTGACCTCGGCTGTCAGTCTCCTGCATTACGTGCGGGAAGGCCGGCATTTTAGATGGCTGGATCCAATTTATGAACCCAGCCTTGATATCACATCGGTAACCTTAGCGACTTTAATTTTTTTATTTATGATCGCTTCTGTCCTAAAAAGTGTCTGGAACTATTTTGAATATTCTTTTCCCTTCATCATTAAAACGACTCGACTTCCAGCCACCGTGGAGGTCACTTTAAGGATTCTAGCGCCGATTTTATTGGTTATCTTAGCAGCCCGAGGCTCAGTGGGTGCGCATCATTTAGAAAAGGAAGACGCGCAGATTTCCGCCTGGGAAAATGTGAATGAGCTTGGTTTAAATTCGGTCTGGTGTATCAATAAATAGAAGACATTCTATTCGAGTTGGAATAATGTCGCCCCAGGGCTCTTTGCAATGAGGTAAAGAGTTTTTTGCTTTCCAGGAGGCTCTCAGTGAATCGCCTTTTAAATGTCCTTTTAATTTCTTCAATGTGTTTTTTTTCAGCGGCACAGGCGGCAGACTTTGGCATTGAGGCCGGTGTGCGTTCGCAGTCAGCAGATGCCAGCACTTCTGGCGTGACGGCCGACTCGAAAACAAATTTCCAATTAGGTGGAGTGGGTCAGTTTCCTATTAATGGAGCCTTTCAAATTCGATCCGGTCTACTTTATACTTCGAGGAATGTCGATTTGACTGTGAAGGCGGCAGGCATCACCAGTATCGGGACTTTAACTCTGACTTATTTTGATATTCCAATTCAAGCACTTTACAAATTTGAAGATTACGGAAGTGTTTTTGCTGGCCCAGTGATTTCTTTTATTTTAGATAAGAAGTGTGAACTCAATAACGGAGTTACCTGCACGGTGACGGCAGCGAAATCTTTATTGTTGCCGCTGCAGCTGGGGGCGACATTCAAATTTATGCCTCAATTAGGGGCGACGATCTATTTTGAAACTATTCCTGGGGATGTGGCTGACAATTTTGGCAACTACCGCGCCATCGGTGCTAACCTTCTTTTTACTTTTGACTGATGAAATTAGGCACCCTTAAATCCACAATGATTCCTGATGGAAAGCTATGTGTCGTCAGCCGCGATTTAAAAAAAGCGGTGAAGGCGACGCAAATTGTTCCCTCTTTGCGAGAGGCCATGGAAAAATGGTCTGATGTTGAAGCTCCATTGAACCAGCTTTATCAAGATCTGAATGATGGAAAATTAAAGGACGCTTTTACTGTTCAGGAAGAAGACTTTCACGCAGCCATGCCGCGCACCTGGCTTTTTGCGGATGGCTCTGCCTTTATTCATCACATAAAGCTTGTTCGAAAAGCCCGAAACGCCGAGCCGCCAGAGACCTTGCTGACGGTGCCCCTGATGTATCAGGCAGAAAGCGGCCAATTCTTGGCACCGACGGAAAATATTCCGCAATTAGATTTTAAACATGGAACTGATTTTGAAGCTGAAATTGGAGCCATTACTGATTTTGTCCCAATGGGGACCCCTCCTGATGAGGCTTTAAAACATATTAAACTTTTCGTTTTGATTAACGATGTTTCTTTAAGGGGCTTAATTCCCGGAGAACTTGGCCAAGGGTTTGGTTTTTTCCAAAGTAAGCCAACGAAAGCTTTGTCTCCATTCGCAGTGACTGCCGATGAGCTTTCGTCAGCCTGGAAAAATGGCCGAGTCCACCTGCCGTTACATGTTAATTATAATAAAGAATTTTTTGGAAAAGCCAATGCAGGAGCCATGCACTTTCATTTCGGAGACCTGATCTCCCATGCTGCAAAAACTAGAAATTTAGTGGCTGGGACATTAATAGGCAGTGGAACAGTGTCTAATGAAGATGAAGCGATGGGTTCTAGTTGTTTGGCAGAAAAAAGAACTCTGGAACAAATTAAAACCGGAGAAATCAAAACTCCGTTTATGAAGTCGGGCGATACCATTGAAATTCTGATGAATAATGAAAAAGGTGAAAGTATTTTTGGACGTATTTTTCAAACAGTTCAGGCGCGATGAAATCAATCTTAATCACCGATCAATTTTTTTCAAATGCAGGTCAACTGAGGAATCATTTTGAGGAAGCCTTTAAGGATCCAAGGGCTGCCCATCCAAAGCGATTTGTCTGGGATTATTGGCATGTTCCTGAACAGTACAGACTGATTCGAACTCCGGCTTATACTTATTTTCCCAAAAAAAATTATCAAGATTTTCATTCGCAACTTGTGCAATGGGGTCGTGAAAATTTGGGCTGTCATGATATTTCACCGCCGTGGCTGTCTTATTACGTCGAAGGATGTCGTCAGGAACTACACGCAGATGTTCCGCATGGACCATGGGCTTTTGTGTATTCACTATCACCGAAGAAATTAAAATTTCGTGGTGGCGAGACTTTAATTTTAAAAGATCAAGTTTTGAATTATTGGACACAATTTTCCAGTCAGCGCGATCAAGAAAAAAATTCATTTATGGAAAGAGTATCACCTCGATTTAATCGCTTGGTTGTTTTTGACCCCCGCGTTCCGCACGGTGTTTCCGAAGTCGAAGGTGTGATTGATCCTATGGATGCTCGTTTGGTGATTCATGGCTGGTTTGTTCAACCAAGACCCTATGTTGTCGGCGGTCTCAGTGTCGGTGCTGTTGAAAAAGTTCTGTCTGGTCTGCTGGCAGATTCCCAGCCTTACTTCCAGCAGATGGGAGCCGTGCATGGGACCGTGTCCGTGCGCTATTCAGTCAGCGCCAATGGTCAGGTCCGGTTAGTAAAAATTCTGACCAATACGGTTCAAGGCCTAGAAAATCCATTTCAGCAGAGACGTTTTTTTATGAGTTGGCTGAAGGCTTTTAATAAAAGCTTAAAATTTCCGGCTGCCAAAACGCCTTCAAAAATCACCCTGCCATTAATCTTTGAATAGTTTGACCAAAGTCCACATAAGGTTAACTGGCCGCCGGTTATTTTGACTCCGCTCAGTAAACTTTTAAACTGAGAAGATGAGTCAACGGGTCACTACATTTTTAAGGGATTTTTCAAAAATCCTCCGAGCTAATCCGTTCACCACTTCGGTCAGTTTTATTCTTTTTATGTGGATCACCATTCCTTGGGTTGTCACGGCTTACGAACGAAATGCTCAAGGGGCTAATATCACCAACTACACCGAAGGTTTATGGTGGGGAATTGTTACGATTTTAACCGTGGGTTATGGGGATCGATACCCTGTCACACCAGAAGGACGTCTGTGGGCCAGCTTGATGATGCTTGGAGGCGTCGCCGGGATTGGAATTGTCACTGCTAAAATTTCATCAGTATTTTTAGAAAAAGCTTTGCGTGATAGGAGGGGACAAGTGGACACGGATCAACTAAAAAACCATTTTATCATCTGCGGGTGGAAGCCAGAAATGCATTCCCTGCTGAATCATATTTTAAAATCAAACCCTCATATGACAGCTGCGAATATTGTTCTGATTAATAATGTTTCTGATTCTGAAATTGAAGCCCTTCATGATTTTCCAGAGCTTAAGAAATTAAAAGTCATCAAAGGTGATTTCTTTACGATCGATGTGATCCGCCGAGCAGCCCCTGAGCGAGCCCAGAAAATTTTAATTCTAGCCGATGCTACGCCGGGACCCAAAGGTGCGATTCCGACGCGAACGGAAGCTGATGCCCGCACCGTGATGACGGCCATGACCTTAAGTAATATTGCAAAAGGCACATCGATTGCAGCAGAAATTTTGGATAACAGTATGGATCAGTATTTAAAATTAGCCGGAGTTCACGAAATTATCTACAGCCGTGATTATTCAAGATTACTTCTGGCATTGGCGTCAACGGGGACGGGTGTGACCACCGTATTTCATGATTTAATTGATCCTCATAGCGATTATGCGCTGGGGACGATGGAGATTCCTATCGAAGCCTACAATCAAACTTATCTGAAGCTTAAAGAAATTTTTGCCGCAAAAAAAATAGATCTTACTTTGCTAGGAATTTTAGAGAATTCTGGAAACGGCCATCAAGCTAAAGAAATGGCGCTTCGAAAAGCCCAGCAGACTCCTAATATTCAGCAGCTTGTTGAAAATTTGCAAAGTGTAAAAAGTCTGCGGTTTAATCGACCCGTTTTCACTCCGAAGGATGATTATATTGTCCATGAAGGTTCTATGGCGATTATTATCAAAGGACGGACTGTCAATGGAAACACCTAAAATGGAACAAAACACTGATATTTTAAAAAGTGTCAGTATTTTTTCTGATCTTAAAAACTCTGGCGAAGGCTTAGATATTTTATCTAAAATTATGAAGTCCCAATCTTTTGTGAAGGGTCATACTTTAGTTGAACAAGGAAAGCCTGGCTTTGAATTTTTTGTGCTGGTGTCTGGAACCGTGTCTATTTCAAAAACAACTCCAGAAGGTGACGCCTATAAAGTGGCGGTATTGAAACACGACCACCATCCCTCTTTTGGGGAAGGGGGACTGATGGAGGGCGAAGTGCGCTCGGCCACCATCGTGTGCGACAGCGATGTTGTCTGCTTGGCATTGACCCAGCAGGATTTCAATAACTTTTGTGAAAAAAACCCGGAATTTGCGCTGCCTGTTTTTAGACGAATTGCGCAGGGACTGATGAAGCGGCTGAATCAAACCAGCAATGACCTGATGATGCTCCACAAGGCCCTGATGGAAGAGATTAGAAATAGTTGATTATTTTGCCAAATGACTTCATAAATCTATAGATGTCCAACTTGCTAGCGCGTCTAAGGGCCCAAGCGGCTCCTAAAAATATTGTTTATCGAAGTCTTATTTTGGCCCTGGCCTACTCATTTTTTTGGTTCATGATTCATCATACTCTAACAGACGCAAAGTTTGAACCCCTATGGTTTATTCCCCAGATTCTTTCGTCAGTTTTAATTTTCTTTAATCTAAATGGACTGTTTATTGCCTTTAATTATTATCGAAGCCATCGATTTTTTAATATTTTAGTCGCAAGCCTTTATATTCAACCCTTTTTTAATCTTTTTTATTTCTTCACTTATAAAACTTTTCTCGAACAGCAAAATCTTTCAGTAGTAATTCGGGAACCCTTTTTTGTCTTAAAAGTTTTTGCCGTCGAATTGACTTGGGACAGAGCTCTGCTTTTAGTCGCCGGCATTTCAATTTATTATTTTATCAATTCGGTGGTCCTCTTCCGACCTGGTCTGATAGCTAAGAAATTAAAACCTTTTGATTTTTTTGTAAATCGTTGGATCGTTATTTTTACAGTGATTATGATCGGTCTTCAAATGAAGTGGTGCTTCGATCATGATACGTCTCAGCTCTTGATGCGCTCATTTTACCCTGTGACATTAATGGCATTTCTTTCAGTCATCATTCATTTAGTTCGAACTCACCAGCCTCTTTTTCTACGACTTTTTGTTATGTTTTTAATTTTTATTAATATTTTGCAACTTTACTCTTTGAATTTAGCTTTTCTGGATCAACGGAATAAGTTCACTTTAGATGCGCAATTTTACCGATCTTTTTTTGGGGCTTTTTATGTTCAAACGGCTTTTGGTGATATGAAGCAAAATGAAAAAGCCCACGACGTTTACCAGGCTTTGCCGGTGGCAAAGATGGATTACAATATTTTAATTGTATTAAACGACGCTCAAAGGTGGGATCACCTTTCTAGCAATGGTTATCCAAGACCAACCGATGATGAACTTAGTTGGTTTTATGAAAAGTCCTTTAATTTTCAGTTTCCCATTGCCCCAGCAAATTTTACAGATACGTCAGTGCCAGCGATCATCACAGGGCTGGGCTCAGACCAAGATGTTCGCAAAATAAAAAGCAGCCTTGCCATTTGGGATTATTTCTCGAAAGGGGCTGAAAGTTTTTTTGTCTCCTCTCAAGATATCACATGGTCAAAATTAAATCTTTTCTATAACTCGATCGGACAGCGGCATGTTTGGAGTGCGACTGCCCAGCCTGATTATCATGAAGGAAACCCCGAAGACACTATTGATCGATTGTCCCGCGATCACCTGCTAACTTATATTCCCAAATTACAGGGCCCTTGGGTCGGAGTTTGGCAGACTTTCGGTAGCCATTCGCCCTATCGCACGGAACCCCAGTTTCAGCGCTACGCCCCCTGTGATCTAACCCGAGCTGATGGCATTGAAAGTTTTCGTAACTGTTATTTAAACGGCCAAGTTTACAGTGCCCATGTAAGAAGTGATTTATTTAAAAAATTAGATTTAGAAAAAACCGTGATCGTACTGACGTCTGACCACGGCGAAGGTATGGGCGAGCATGGGGTTTACTATCATGGTGTGGATTACCATCAAGAGATGGTGAAAGTACCTTTGAATATTTACATTCCGCAGGCTTTGCAGAAAAAAATTCCACCTGAAAAGTTAGCGAACTTAAAAGAGAATCTGAAAAAAGTAGTCAGCATTACCGATGTCACACCAACTTTATTACAACTTCATGAAATGCTGACCGGTCAAAAACTTTATGAGGATTTAAGTTATTATACGGGAAAAAGTCTTTTTGAAAAATGGGATTACCGGGTCGTTTTTTCAAGCCACTGTTATCCACAGTATCGCTGCTACAGCCGTGAAATTATGTTTGCCGACGATACTTACTTTTTAATTTTTAGGCCGTCGGAAGGATTTTACAAAATCTATAATACTTGGAATGACCTCAAACAAGAACATCCCTTAGAAGTGAAAGATGTGAACCCCATCCAGTTAAGGAAGTTGGTCGAGGAAGCCGCCCGAGTTCATCCATTAGGGCAAAGTATGAAGGGTTATTACGAATCGACTTTGCATAAAAAATAAAGGGCCGCATCTATTGCAGCCCTTTAAAGAAAAGAACTATCTTTTAAATTACTTAACAAATTGATCTAATTGACGTGCCAATTTTACAGGTAAAGTCATAGCCAGGTAAACTCCAGGTCGGAAAGTTCCTTTGGCTGGAACCAAAGTTAAATTTCCTAAAAGGTCTTTCACCTTATTTAAAATATCAGCTTGGACAGACGCAAAGGGATCAAAATTTGTTTCAACAAAAATTCCCAATGTCGCTGAACCGAAGTATAGGTGTAAAATCACATTGTCTTTTCCACCTAAAGGAAATGCTTTTGTTGCCAAGGGGCCTGCAACAGCGCCTGGGAGGGGATCACCACTAGGTAATACGCCCTTTGGAAAAGTGGGTAAACCTTTCAGTGAGTATTTAATTGGCATGGCCAAAACTAAAACCTTTGAGCCATCAGCCAACACAGAAGTATAAACATGAGCACCTGGTACCTCTGTGATTGGTGTGTCTACCAAATTCAGAGTGACATTGCGACCCAGCGGAACACTGACTTGAAATTCTTTCTTATTTAAATCGATTGATAAAACTTGCTGATTTTCATAAATGCCGCCACTGATAAAGCCTTTGAAGTTGTCTGTATTGATGGGTGCAACAATTCCTTGATCCAAGTTTGTTGATGCGCCTGGTGAATTTTGGCTTGGTGATCCACAGGCTGTTAAAAGCGCAATGCTTCCGAAAAGAAAAACTTTATTAACTGATGATTTCATATGACCTCCGTCGTTGTTAGGAACAAAAGACCATCGGTCACGGGATCCGATACCTTAATGTCTTTAGTCCAAGAAGGGGCCTGTTAAGATCTCAGGAAAAATTTTAGTCTTTGGTCGAGGCATTGTTTGTCGCCTAACGAAGCATAATAATTCCAGGGACTTATGCGGGTGGATTAAATCGATAGGAATTTATCGACGATCATTTGCCGAATACCATCTGCGATCTTAGCCCTGTCATCGTCGGGTGTTGCGAAGACTTCGGTTAAGAACTCCAGTTCACATTCAATTTTTTTTAGCTTAAAGGTGTTCCAAATTGAAGTGTGAAAAGGCAGGTCACCATAGAAGCAGACCGAGTCCTGATATTTTTTAGAAAAGGGCTCATCGTTGATTTTTCTGAAATTAAAAACGAATGGAATGAGGGGGACTCCCGCGTAAGCCGCAGCCATCATCAGAGTTCTTTTAAAGGGCAGAATTTTTTCTCCATTGTGGGAAGTCGCCTCGGGGAAAAGAACGACTCGAAAGCCGGCCCGTAAATATTGAACCATGTCCTCAAGTTCTTTTAAAATATTTGCCCGATTTCTGCGATCGACATAAACGCAGCCTGCGAATTCAGTGATCAAACCAATCACAGGCGTTTCATGCATTTCCTGAGACGTCACAAAAAGATTGGGCATCAGGCTTGCGATAGAAAAAATATCGACAAAGCCCATGTGATTTCCCACAAACATTCCAACTTTATCAGGTCGTGGTGGATTAATAATCTTGACCTTAATATTGACCAACTGACACATCAGCCAACAATAAATATGGCCATTCTTTGAAAATCGTCGACGTCGGTTGATTTCGTCTGCGGAGGTCACGTGAATCCATAGCGCAACAAGAAAATAGCTGGTTGCTAAGAGAATAAAAATAAGGACACGAAAAAAAGCCCGAAGGTTTGCGATCATTTCTTTCACAGGCCTTCAGTATCTAATATCTTTACCAAGTGCTCAAGCGCTGAAAGGGCACCGGTCAGACTAATTCTTACTCGTCCTGGCGCTCCAAAATATGAGCCCTCCGTGATGTAAATACGATGCTTTTTCTGCAGGGCCAATACGAATTCGTAGTCCGACGAAAAAGATTTTGGAACAGGGATATCAAAAAAGTGTCGGGGGCCTAACTCCAAGCCCCATTTTTTAAAAGAAGATGATAAAGCCTTTCTTTTTAACTGGAAATCTACGCGGTGAAAGCGAACAAGCTCATGCCAGTGAGCCAAAACATTCAGTGCTGTTTTAACGGTGATGCCAGGCATATCGGTATGAAGAAAGAGGTCAAATTTTCTTAAGTTTTCGACATTTTGCTTTGATCCTAAAATCCAGCCAATGCGAAGGTTTGTAATTCCTGTGGGCTTTGAAAAACCGCCGACTGAAATTACATTTTTAGGGCGTGGACTTGTCAGGAAAGTGATTTTTTCATCTGAAAAAGGTCGATAGATCTCATCGACGACAATGGGAATCTTTACCAAAGAGGCCAGCTTCAAAATAAAATCATCGCAAGTAAGCCCAGTGAAACAATTTGGATTTGTCAGCAAAATCAATTTATAGGGGCTTAGTTGATCGACGTTAAAAGCGTCCATTCTTGGATCAAAGTTATCGATTTTTAAACCTAGAAAATGGGCGGCAGCGACGAAGGGCTCATAATAGGGCTTACTAAAAAGAACGCGATCGCCTGGGTTTGTGAGGGTGGCTAAAAGGCCAAAAATAGCTTCAGTCACACCTGGGGTGACGTGAATCCCTTCTTCAGGCCAAGTCGTCATCTGGGAAATTATTTTCTTAAATTCATTTAAAGACGCCGTGTTGTCGACGTGAAAGGGTTCCAGAATTTCATTTTTCCATAAGTTCACGAATCTGGGGATTTGCGGAGTTGTGCCGCCCAAATTAACAATGTCTGTCGGCAAATTTTTTAAAAACCAAAGATATTCACTGGTGGGTCGCATCTGTGATTTCATTCAGATAAAACTTTGATTAAAGAGGCTCGATAAATTCGATCGACAATCGCTTCCCAAGCTTCAGAATTTTGCCATTCTTCCTTATAAAACACCAAGGCATCATAATTTTTTTCTGAAAGTCTGCGCAGTTCGCTGTAAAGCTGACGAGCTGCCACCGCAGCTTCATTGGATAACTTTAAAATGCCGATTTCACCAAAAGAAGTTTGGATTTTATTCTGACCGATCAAGCGATCTAATAAAATTTTTGGGGTCTGCGCGGGGTTGAGGCAAAAAATCAAAGGTATTGACGGCATGTAATGATGCTCTAAATGTCCTGGCGAAGCTGATTTATCAAGAGCCTCTAAAAAATGAAATTTTAAATTTTTTGTAGCAATTTTTTCTTCCATCATTTGCTGGGTGATTAGGCCTTTTCTTAAAATAAATAGTTGATAAAGGTCACCTTTCTTTTCAATTTTTAAAACTGTCGATTCAATCCCAACATCGCAAGGCCCACCGTCAAGAATCAAAAGATCGTTATCCGGAAATTCATCTTTTACATGTTGTGGTGAAGTCGGACTAGTCCTGCCAAAACGGTTGGCGCTGGGCGCGGCTAAGGGCACGCCTACTTTTTTAAGAAGCTGCAAAGCCAAAGGGTGCCTAGGACAGCGCAAGCCAACGCTTTCCAGTCCAGAAGTGATCAGTGGATCGACGGCAGTACTTTTCGGCACAACCATCGTTAATGGTCCTGGCCAAAAACAGTCCGCTAAAAAATCAGTTAACTCATTCCAATCAGTTGTCAAATCTCGAGCTTGAGTTTTAGATTCGACATGAACAATCAGTGGATCAAAAAAAGGCCTTTGTTTAATCAAAAAGATTTTTTCTAAAGCTTGTGGCAGATCAATTCGCCCGGCTAAGCCGTAAACAGTTTCTGTTGGCATGGCGACAACATCGCCTTTTGAAAGGGCTAGGGCAGCGCTAGCGATGGAGCTGGCAGAAACAATAGGCATTCGGGTAAACTAATTACTTTCCCGCAAAATAACAAGAGGCTTTTCCTTCAGTATTCCTTGGGCGGCAATCAAAGACACCGACAAAGAGATCCCGACGACGCCTAAAATTGAGATCAGAGGGGTTTCTAAATCCAAGGCAAAGCTGGTCCCAAAAACCCAGGTGGTCAGCGCAAAACTAACGGCGACACTGAAGATCGCCCCAAGAACTGACGCCATCAATGAAATCGTCAAAGATTCGACCAATAAGTAAGAACGAACCTCAGAAAAAGAGGCCCCTAAAATTTTAAGCATATTGATTTCCCACCGACGCTGCAGAACTTGATTTCGAATGATTGAAAACAGAACAACATAACCAACAATCAAAGCCAAGATCGCCATCAGTTCTAAAGACCAACTCATTTGGTCGGCGACTCGTAAAATTTCTTGGATAGTACGCTCAACGTCCAAAATAGATATATTCGGGAACTCTTTAACTAATTTATTTTGCAATTTATTTTTAACCGAAGTCTCAAGTTTGGGAATGGCTGCAATATAGCTTTTTGGAGCTTCGTCTAAAAATCCGGGTTCAACCATCACAAAAAAATTAGGCTGAAAACTGTTCCATTTTACCTTTCTGACATTAACAATTTGTCCGACGACTTGCACGCCTTGCACATCAAAAGTCATTTGGTCGCCAAGGTGAAGCTTCATTCTTTCAAGAAAACCCTGTTCAACAGATATTTTTCCGGGAATTCCCAAGGTCGGATCAAATCGTGTGGTGATGGGTTGGCCTTCAATCACCGTTTCAGAATCGGCAAGACTTGTCCGGTAAGAAAGATTCACCCCACGATTTCTATAGCGGGCTTCCTGTTCTTCTTCTCTTGTTTTAAAGGTTTCAGTTTTTTCAATAATTCTTTCGTAGTCACGTCCGTTGACCTTTAAAATCCGAGCACGAATCATGGGTGAATTTAAAATTAATTTAACATCTTGTTCTTGCAGTCTTGTTTCTAAATTTTTAATTTGTTCTTCTTGAATATCAAATAGAAAAAGAGCGGGTGTTTTTGAATTTGGGTTCAAATAAAATTCAGCTTGCACGCTGGATTTTATTTGCGGCAGAACATTGATCAGTAAGGATCCTAATCCCAATGC
>JAYWEU010000014.1:0-7294 GCA_043779385.1 Pseudobdellovibrionaceae bacterium | reverse complement strand
CACACTTGGAGCTTTCATCATGACGATGTGCCGGCCGCTTGCTGGCCATGGCTGGATCCTCTGATCTCTAAAAAATGGCCGGGTTATGAGGTTTTTTTTCCAAAACATCATCGAAAATTTGATTCGCCATACTATTCTATTAAATCCCGAGATCTGGCTCAAAAGATCACCACCTTATTCCCCCAGGAAATTCATCTCAAAGCGCAAGTTTCTGAACAGAAGGCTGACTTTCTTGCCATGGGTTGGCCGGCTCGGAAACAGGCCCGATTTTATGGTTTTCAAAAATTCGTCGGCCTTGAAATTAAAACTGAAAAACCGCATGGCTTAAAAGTGCCCATTTTAAAGGATGTCAGACAAGCTCAGACGGATGGCTATCGATTCTTTTATGTTCTTCCTTTCAATGAAAATGAGCTTTTGATTGAAGATACTTACTATTCTAATTCTCCGGATCTGGACCAAGATCATATCTGTGAGGAAATCAAAAACTATGCGAATCAGCAAGGTTGGAAAATCTCTCAGATTTTGAAAACTGAAAAAGGCTCGCTGCCGCTGGATCTTTATGGTTTTGAAGAAACTTTTTCACCTTTAGCTTTGGGTGCCGCTGCTGGGCTGGCCCATCCTGTGACTGGGTATACCCTGCCCGCAGTGCTTCAACAGATTCAAAGCCTACTAGAAGTTTCTCATCCGGACCTAGATCTTTGGAAAAAACAAATTTCAGTGAAGAATCAGCAAATATTAAAACCCTATTCCTACTATCGCTTTTTAAATCGTATGATGTTTAAAGCTGCAACGCCCTCAATGCGGTACAAAGTATTAGAGCGTTTTTACACGCTGCCTGAAGATTTAATTCAAAGATTTTATGGAGGTCGTACGACTTTGCGGGATGAGTTTCGGATTCTTTTAGGAAAACCACCTGTCCCTATCCTTAAGGCCGTTCGCGAATTTTCAGACCTCCCATAGTCTGTTTAAGAATCATGTCATGTTGACTGACTTAAAATACTAACTCATCCTAAAGTCTCTTAAAAAGGGTGAAAAAATGAACTTTAAAAGCCTGCTGATTGCGACTTCGATGTTTGCTGTGATGGCGATTCCTTTGGACAAAAAAGAGGCTTGGACCGAGCTGGCCTTTAAAAATATTCCAACCAATACGGTGTCCTATTCGGCGACAGGCTTAAATGTCGTCGTCAAAAATTCGGCCAGTCCCCTGGTGTATAAGTTAGACAAATTTTATAAAATTTCTGGCTTTGAAGTGGTTCTAAAAATCGATGGCGATTTACAGAATGCCCCCGCAGAAAAAAATATTGAAGAAGATTCCTTATTTCGCTTGGGCCTTGTCGTAGAAGGCAAGCAAAAGCTGAATGCTGTAAAAAAACTTTTTGCCCCTGACTGGGTTAAAAAACTTTTTGCCTTAGCACCAGAAGGCGCCGGCTTAGAAAAGATTTATTTCTATAACGTTGGCCGCACAGCAGCCTCAATGGGGCTGAAAAGAGACCATCCAAAAACTGATTTGATGAGCGAAGAGGTCGTCGCCGTTCGTCAAAAAAATGAGGCTGAGGTGAAGATCAACTACCAATTGCAAAAGCCCGTTAATATTGCGGCTTTATGGCTGAGCATCGATGGCGATGATTCAAAATCTTCCTTCACAACAAATATTGAAAAAATAAATTTAATCACCGCTGAATAGGAGTTAATGATGTCTGATACCTATTACGATCCAAAGGATCTAGCTAAGTTCGGTTCCATCGGTGAATTTGGACCAGAATTAGCCAAAAAGTTTTTTGATTATTATGGTGAAGTTTTTAAAGAAGGGGCGCTGACCGCCAGGGAAAAATCTTTGATTGCGCTAGCCGTTTCCCATGCTGTGCAATGCCCCTACTGCATCGATGCCTACACGGCAGACGGCCTTGAAAAAGGGATCAACGAAAAACAAATGATGGAAGCTGTCCATGTCGCCGCGGCCATTAAAGGTGGCGCGACTTTAGTTCACGGTGTCCAAATGATGACAAAAGTAAAAAAATTAAGTATGTGAGGTTTTTATGATTCGTTCCCTGAAAGCGCGTAAAAGTAGTTTAGCTGAAACTGATGGTCAATTAGATCGACTGAATAATTTCAGTGATCGGATCAAGGACCTACCCAATTTTGGCACGAAGATGAAAGAGGTCGGTCTTTTTCCGCTGATGCCGACAAATCTTGAAATTTTTCAAGTCAATATGGGCAAGATGTGCAATCAAACTTGCAAACATTGTCATGTCGATGCAGGTCCCGACCGTAAAGAGATCATGACCCGCGAGACAATGGAAAAAATTTTGAAAGTTCTAGCGACGTCAACGACTCATACTGTGGATCTAACAGGTGGCGCGCCGGAAATGAATCCGCAGTTTCGTTGGTTTGTCGAACAACTAAGTCAGTTAAAAAAGAAAATTATTGTTCGATGCAACCTGACGATCATCATGGCGAACAAAAGTTATCACGATCTTCCTGCTTTTTATAAAAAACATAATGTGCATATTGTTTCATCTTTACCTTATTACGATAAAGATAAAACAGATCGGCAACGGGGTGACGGTGTTTTTCAAGATTCCATTTCGGCTTTGAAATTACTGAATAGCATCGGCTACGGGAAAGAAGGCACGGGATTAAAGTTAGATTTAGTCTATAACCCAGCGGGGGCCTTTTTACCTGGCAACCAAGCGGCCCTAGAAAGCGATTTCAAAAAAGAGCTGATGCGCTTGTTTAATATTGAATTCAATCAGCTTTTTGCCATTACCAATATGCCCATTTCACGTTACTTAGATTACTTGATCGAAAGTGAAAATTACGAAGGCTATATGGAAAAGCTAGTGAATGCTTTTAATCCTACGGCGGCCAAAGGTGTGATGTGCCGGAATACAATTTCAATCAGCTGGGATGGCTACCTTTACGACTGTGATTTTAATCAAATGTTAGATTTAAAAATTAATGGCGGGAAAGTTCATCTGGATCAGTACGAAGAAGCCAGCATGAGCAAGCGATCTATTATTTTGAATCAGCACTGCTATGGTTGTACAGCGGGTGCGGGCTCTAGTTGTGGCGGCGAAACGATTTAATTTTTATCTGGGAGCAGTTTTATGTGGGCATTATTAGGCGGTTCAGGCTTTGAAAAGTTTGAAGAGTTTCAAAAATTAGAATCCTTGTCGACCAAGACCCCTTTTGGCGAGACCTCCTCTGGAATCTGTCGAGTTAAATTGGGCACGACTGAAATGCTTTTTATCCCCCGCCATGGTGAGTGGCACGAAAAGTTACCGTCTGAGGTGAATTACCGAGCTAATATTTGGGCTTTAAAAAAAGCAGGGGCTTCAAAAATACTTTCGGTGTCTGCGATTGGCAGTTTAAAAACTGAATTTAAACCAGGTGATCTGGTCGTTCCAAATCAATATTTAGATCGAACGAAGTCAATTCGGGCCCATACCTTTTGCGGACAGGGCCTTGTCGGTCATGTCTCCTTAGCGCATCCTGTGACATCAGAATTGGTCGAAGCCTTAAAAAAACATCGTTCTGATTTTGAATTTAAAATTCATTTCGGCGGGACCTATGTTTGTGTCGAAGGGCCCTATTTTTCCACTCAAGCTGAATCAAAAAGTTTTATTGCCCAAGGTGCCGACATCATAGGGATGTCCAATTTTCCTGAATATGCTTTAGCCCGTGAGGCCGGTTTAGGTTATCTTCCGGCCTGCTTTGTGACGGACTATGACTGCTGGGACGATGCCATCCCGCATGTCACACTTGAAGGGGTTTTTGAAATTATGCGGCAAAATAAATTAAAAGCCTTTGAGCTTTGCAAAAAATTTATTTCAGCCAATGCTCAAATTCTACCCAAGGGTTGCCCAACACAGGGTCTGCAAACTGGTTTGATGACTCCTAAAGAATTTATCACCGCTGATCAACGTCAGTGGCTTGACGTGCTATTAAGTTAGAGGCTGCCTTGTTAAGTGTTATTATCCCCACGGCCTATGAATCAGAAACTGTCCTTTTCGGGCAAGCTGTTGACTGTTTGTCAAAATATCAACACGTCGAATTGATTTGTATCGACAAATCAGAGGCAAAAACTAGGGCTGAAAGATTGAATTTAGGATTTGAACGGGCCCGTGGTTCGATGATTCTATTTTATCACCCTCGCAGTTTTGTAGATCCGAAAGGGATCGAATATTTAATAGAGCATTCAGAAAAAGTTCTTTGGGGTGCTTTTACCCACCAGTTTGACCACAGTCATTTTTTATTAAAATTCACCTCTTGGTATTCAAATAAAATAAGAGGCCAAGGGCGCGGAATTTTTTATTTAGATCACTGTATCTTTTTTCATCGTTCTTTACGAAAAAAACCAATCCCAGCCGTCGAGATCTTTGAAGATACCGTGCTGAGCGCCCAATTAAGAGGACTGCAAAGTCCTATTTTACTGCCTTTTAAAAGCACGACTTCAGCCTTACGTTTCACAAAAAACGGAATTTGGAGACAAGCGATTCTTAACCAAATTATGAAAATTGGTTTTTACTTCAATGCGTCCCCGCAGCTTTTAAATAAACTTTATGAGCGGGGCTTGAATTTAAATGATCCAAAAAAAGGCACCAAAGTATAAAATAAAATGGATAATCCCATAAGGACAAGATCTTCGACAACAGTTCCCCAACCAAGCGGTCGCTGCCAGAAAACGCCAAAGCATCCACAGTTTGTTAATTGAAGTCCCCTTTGAATTGAAATTATCGACAGCAACGTATATCCAGCGTGCATCAGAATTAATAAAATGCCGCAGTAGCGCTGATATATTCCTAGAATTAATGCAATTGCCAAAAAAAGTTCGAATAAACTGACGGCCAGACCTAGGCCCAAAGCCAACCAACCTGGAAGGCCAAATTGATAGCTAATAATGACCTCAGCGAAGCCGCGGTTATCTAAAAGCTTGCCGACGGCTGTCAAAGCCAACAGGAGAATGAAAAAAACCTTCAAGCCTTTAAAAAGATTTTTATTTTTCATAATTTTTTTCCATGAGACAATTCTGCTACGGGGATGATCTTATGTCGATGAAAATTGTTTTTTTAATTTTAGGAGTCTGCAGTTTAAGTCGCGCTGATTTGAAGTTTGATGATCTATCAATGCCCGAAACTGTGATGGTTGATACAAAAAACTTAGTCCTGAATGGCACCTCGTTTCGCAAAGCCAGCCTGTTTAATGTGAAAGTTTGGCTGAGCGGACTGTATTTAGAAAAAAAATCAGATCAAGCCGATGAAATTTTAAAATCCATAGGCCCAAAAGTGATTCGCCTTTTTCCGCTTTATAATATTTCGATCAACGACAGCATTAAAGGCTGGAAAGTGGCCTTTGAAGGCAACTGCGAAAATCAATGCCAGATTTTGGACCCCGAAATTCAGAGGTTTCTGAAAAGCCTTCCTGAATTTAAAAAGAAGGACGAATACCTTTACACCTTTACCAATCGTGGAGTGAACTACACCTTGAATGGGAAAGAGGTTTTTAAATCAGAAAGCCCGGAATTTTCTAAGTTATTGCTATCAACTTGGATTGGAAAAAAACCACCGACAGAGGAAGCTCGCCGGGGACTTTTATCTGCCAAGTGATCCCTGATCTTCAATGGCTTTAAAGAAAAGGCTCCATAATTTTTCTGGATCAAATTTTGTGACAATTTTAATATCACGGCTGAAGATAGCTTTTTTTCGGTCATGTGTGGTGGCTGGTTGGTTTAAAACATCACATAAAAAAAGACCTCTTTTAAAAAGGTAGCCTTTTCCTTCCTGAATTTCACAAACCTGCGGGTGGACAGACGCCATGGCGCTGAGTAAATCCCAGACGGGGAAACTACTGCGGCCTTTTAAAATCAGACTGCGCCAACGCCAGCGACGACTATGCTCTTCAAGATATCGACCCACCTGAGAGGTTTTCAGTCTTTTGAAATGATTCGAATTTATTTTTAATCGATAGGCTACATCAAGAGGTACAACTGTGATCGGAGACCGAGAGGACAAAACATTCAATAATGCTGGCAAATCCTGAGTGGCATTAAATTCGATCGGCCAATATGGCGGAAAAAATCCTTTTGTGAAAATTCGCCCAAGAGTCATCCAGATCTGGGTTGGCTGATATTTATTGTTTAAAAACGCTGATAGGTTGGTCAAAGGGCCTAAGGCTAAAAAAGAATTTATTCCTGCGGGATATTCTTTCATCACAGGGATATCACCAAAATTGAGGCCCTGCTGACATTTAATTTTTCGGTCAACAAGTTCGGTCAAAGATAAATTATTAAGGTGGGCCTTCTTGGCAGACGTGTTTCCACCAACACTCCAGATTTCTTGAATGGGGAATTTGCATTTTAAGAGGAAACTAAGGGCAAAGGCATCGTCGACGTCTCCGCCCTGTCGACCTAAGCTAGGTGGCCCCAGTGCATTGTCTGTATCAATGACGACGGGAATTATTGATCGTCCAATCATAAGGAATATATCTGACTTTATAATCGGAAGGCACAGGGGTCTTGCGATACAGGTTCACGTAAGTCGCAATCGTGGGTGCCTTCTTTGGAACAAAATCCTTGGGGAAAAAATGAAGGATTTCGGACACAGAAACTTCTTTGTTTTGATCATCGACTTTGATATTTTTATCTGAATTAAAGAACTCGACCGCGCCCGCCTGCAGTTCGTCCTCTAAGTTTTCAGCTCTAAAGGGCTCTTGCGGCAGCCTGGGACATGAAACTGACATACAGTTAAGGGCCCAATGAACCCGATCTTCACCTAAGGATCGGATAAAGTTCTTTTCATAGGCTTCAAGGGACATGATTTCTGTTCCGATTTCCATTTTTGTCAGCCGAAAGAAAAATAGCTTACTAAGGCCAGAATTAGATTTTGGAATTCCCCTTTGTAAAACGGTGTACATCGAAAGGGCATTGTAAGCGTTCAAATGGTGAGCTAACGCCCGCTCTGGATTTCCTAGGTCGACAAATTTTTTCTTTGCGACGTAAAAAACAAAATCAGAAAGATCTTTAGAGTCTTTTTCTAGGCTCTCAAAATCAACTTCGCCTTCTTTATTAACGAAATTTTTAAGGACTCTGCTGTAGGCATCAAGGGCTTTATTTGAATCTAAATTCGAACCTGACGTAGGAGTTTTCTGCATTGTCGAACACGCTGACAGCAGCATGATTGTTAAAACTCCTACAACTCGGATTCTGTTAAGCATTTTTTGCCACTTTTGCTTTTTGCTCTTTTAATACTTGTTTGACCCGTCCCTTGGCGTTTTTCATTGGCAGCGTCGTAGGATC
>JAYWEU010000013.1:0-2754 GCA_043779385.1 Pseudobdellovibrionaceae bacterium | reverse complement strand
TTAGGTGAAACGGCAGCTGGCGACTTGATGATGACAGGTAATCTTGGTTACAGCACGACGACAAAAGCAGGGGACTCTAGTTTTTTATCTAGCTCTGTTGGGATTGGCGCGCCGGTCTCATCAAAAATTTCTTTGATGGGTGAAATTACGACTGAAAAAGCATTTGCAGAAAATAGTTCTGGTGTTCGTGAAGAGCTGACGCGAGTCAACTTGGGAATAATGACGTCTGTTTTAAAACACTTCCTTATTTTTGGATCCGTGGGACAAAGTCTTTATGCCTCTGATGGACAGAATCACACTTACTTGTTGGCAGGAGTTCGCCTTTATTAAATTTAAAAAGCTAAATTTAAAAGTTATTTTAAATGAGCGATCTTCTCATCAGCCAGCCTGTAAAACTGTGCTATGCGACTTCGAACTTCTGAATTTTTATACAAAGTTCTTCCGCTAACGCCTAGGCCATCGGGTGATTGCATTTGAAAAAGTGAAAGCGTGATCATACCTTGGTTTAAAGAAATTTGAGCTGGGACGACTTGACCTTTTGTAGAGCCTTTAACTTCAAAAGCATCCATCCATCCCATGGCCGGTCTATAAAATAAATCCTGACCAGATTTTAAATTTTTCATTTCTGAAAAAAGAGGAACAAATTTTTCAGGGTTTGAAGTCGCAGCCATCATCAGAGCGTAAGGCGAAAAGGTACTGTCCCAACTTTTACGGAATTTTAAATCGCTTAAGTCTTGATTGTCGGAACTAACTAAATTTTTATTACCGGCTTTATCTTTGTAAGTCGGTTGATCAGCATTTTCGTTAAGTGCGGCACGAACTGCAGAATGAGCGGCTGGTACGGCAAGGCCTCGACGCTGCCCTTCGGCAATCATATACTGACCTGCTGATTTATAAAAACTAGCAAACTGGACCGAGTAAAGTTCTTCGCTGATAAAAATTTTAGGAAAAAAAAGTTGAAAGGCAGAGCCATCCCACAGCTTAAGAATTTTTCCTTGTGCTGATTTATACAATTCGACCTTCATAGATAAAATTGATTTTTTTAAAAAATCAGGATCATTTCTTTGATCTCGGAAAAGTCCTAGAGCCCACCCCGCTCCATATAAAGAACGGGCTTCTGACCCTAGATTGGCAAAATTATAAGCTTCGCGCACCCATGTGCCATTTTCATATTTTAAATTGCCACCAAGCAGGCCTGAAGATGGATCGTAGTAGACAGAAAAATTCATACGATCAAACAAGCGTCCCGCCCCACGGCCGACATTATTATTTGGAAAAATTTCTTTTAATGTCCAAAGAGCCATCGCTAGGTGCAGGTTATCGATCGACGAAACACTGGGGTCCCTGACCGTCGAAGTGTTATCTGTTGAATACCTTGTATAAAATAAACCTGTCGCTTGATGAAAAGGAATTTTTTCTAAAACTGAAATGACGTGAGTCATATTTTTTGTGGCTAGACGACCATGGGATGTTGTTTTATCAAAGCGGGATAAAAGCTCTGCTTGGATAAGAAGATCCACAGCGATGTTTGTTGGAGAAGTATCAGGATTAAGAGTCTTTACTTGAAAATCTTGCGGGCTTGTTGACTGAATCCACACTGTGTCGCGGACTAGGCCATTTTCACCACGAAGGGCTTCAAAGCCTTTCAGTGTATCATCTAAAAAATTTTGAATTTCAACTTCGACGTCCTTAGAAAGTCCAAAAACCTGTTCGCATCGGACTTGAGCTTGAGCTTGAATATTAAAAGTCAGAAGAATTAGTAGTGAAAAGATTTGGAGTTGCTTCACACAAATAGATTAAGCAAGTTGCATGCCTAGATACGATAGTCTCAAACATCTACTGGACGTCAAAATAAAATAAAGTGATCATTAAGCTTGATAGTGTTGAACCTAAATTGTCACAAGCCCTGGCCAACTGAAAACTTCTATGCCTAAAGGCGCGAGGTTGGTCTTATGATAATTTTTTGGACCTCCTTTTGCTTGAATTATTATTATGATGAAAAAATATCTATCTTTATTCGCTTCTCTTAGTCTACTGGCTTTAGCTACCGGCGTAGGCTCTATTGGCTTTGCTGCTAATATTTCTTCATCTCTAGCGCCGACGATGGCGCCCAATAATGAGAAATTTTTGGGTCGCCAAAGTTACATTCCGGTGGTGACGGAAAAACTAGAAAAACCAAGTCTGATTTACACCGATCTACCGAACGACAGATTGTCAGCTAATGATAAAAGCTTTCTTTTAAATAAATGGGGCTGGGCTGTAAGAACTCCCAATGAACCTACGAGTTCTTACCTTTCTGAATTTCGCGTTCACAGTGCCAGCTTTTATGGTGGGAATGGTATGAATGGTAATATTGGTGATGGGCGTACTTCTGTGGACGGTGATGAAAATTTTAAAGGCATAGGACCCACTGGAATGGTAAATCCCCATACAGAAGAGGGTCACAATAGTGGTACCTTAAAAATTGATCATGCCATCATTGAGTCTATTTGGAGCAAGCTTTTAGATCTGGAGCTTCCGTACGGAGCCAACCGCGTGCGTGGTATTCTTGGTACAAATACGATTGAAGATCGCGACGGTCATCCTGGATTGCGAGTTGTGATTGTGCGTGATGACTTTTTACGACCGGCTCATTTTATTACGAATGAAACATCATCCAAAGTGGGCCGTAGCCTCATCGATGGTGAGCGAGTTCGCCAAGCTATTCTTAATCTTCCCGAAGCGTTGCCTCAGCCGGCTCAATTTGTGACAGGG
>JAYWEU010000012.1:0-2758 GCA_043779385.1 Pseudobdellovibrionaceae bacterium | reverse complement strand
GGTGCGCAGCCAAAATATGGACGATTTTTATACAGCCTTAGGTGGCGAAAATTTATTCAGAGATTCTGTCGATCAATTTGATCAAATGAACAGTCAATTGATCGCCGTTTATCAGCACCATTTGCAAACCTTAGATAAAATGCTGGCCCCCAAAGAAAAATGTCTGATCCAAGAGATCCAACCTTTGACGGACATCCTTTACTGGCGGAAGAAGCCATCGTGAGCCAGTTCGTCACCCTGGATAAAAAATCTCCTGATTTTAATAAGTATTTACGAGGTACTTTTTCAAAGACCCAGCGGGCTTTGCCAGTTAAATCTTTGAATGTGAATACGGCGCAAGAAAGCGTGACCTTTCAAATTGTTGACGTCAGTGAAATCAAGAAACCATCTGCTTTGATGGTATGGATGAAGGCATTTAGGCCCCGGTCCTTTTTGATGGTTTTATTTCCCATGTTTTTGATCGCCAGTAAAAATATTGTTGATAACACGGTCGTTGATCCCGAGACTTTATTTTTAGCGACCATCGGAGTTTTATTTTTATTTACGGCCTTTAATCTAAGAAATGATTATGTCGATCATATGAAGGGCTTTGATCGCATTGATTCGCAGTTGGGAAGTCGTCCCATTCAGGCGGGGTGGTTAACAGCTGAAAGCGTTCGTAAAGCGGGTCATTGGTTTTTACTTTTCTCATTCATCCTAGCTTTCCCCGTTTTTATTGCGTTTCCTCCGGTCTTATTTTTTGTCGTGCTGGCCGCATTGATCAGTTACTTGGTCCTTTATAGGGTTCACTTTTCTTTCAAAGAAGCAGCTGGTGGGGAACTAGGAATTTTTCTGCTGGTCGGACCCCTTTTGACTTCGGGTTACGAATTGTCCTTTACTGGCGCCGTTCGCACAGAAACATTAGTGATTGGTTTCATCTGGGGGGGCATGGTTTTATTGCCGATCCATTTGCGCAATCTTGAATTGATCGTGTCTCAAAGGCAAGCGGGATTGCACAACATGGTGAATTACTTTGGCTTTGATAATGGCAAAAGGCTGATCGGCTAGTGGTGGATTTTTTGCCTTGGTGGATTTATTGGCTACCACTTTGAATATGCCGGATTTTTTTGGTGTTGGTTTTACGGACTTTTCATGATTTTTGTAACAATTTTATTTCTTCAGGACCTGTCCCATCTAAAATCTCCGGCGGGTTCGCGAATGTTGGCTCTTAGAAATAAGGGAAAATATCTTTTAGCATTTGTCATGGGCCTTTGGGTGATTGAAATCCTGTGGTACCTCATTTATGAATTTTGATCACAGCGATCTTTTTCAGCTTTGTGAAGATTACTTGCAGAAAAATAAATTGGACCGATTTGAATTGATTCAAGAAAAAGACGGCCTGTATGTCATTGACCCTGCGGGGCGCGAATTCACTGTTGATTTTGACGAAAACAAAAAAGATTATTCTAGAAAAAATTCGCAAGGCGGGCATGAACTTTTAATCAAAGCCCTGGCCGGAGACAAAAAGCTCAGAAATGTTTTAGATTTATCGGCGGGTCTTGCGATCGACTCAGTTTTTTTATCGCAAAGTGGATTCCAAATGACTGCAATTGAAAGAAATCCGGTTCTGTACTTCTTACTGACCCAAGCCTTAGAAAAAACCCAGAGGTCAGATCTGTCTGAGCTTCGATTTATTTTATCTGACAGTGGATTATTTTTAAAAAATCTTCCAGACGATCATTTCTATCAGGTCGCTTATTTTGATCCCATGTACCCAGAGAAAAGGAAGTCGGCCCTGCCTCGCAAGGAGATGCAAATTTTTCGGGAACTGGTGGGGTCGGATGAAGACAGTCAGGAAGTTTTAAAATTGGCTTTGCAAAAAAATTTTCAAAGGGTGGTTGTTAAGCGACCGCTCAAATCAGAATTTCTTTTGCCCGGAGTGATTCATTCTTTTAAGGGAACCACGGTTCGCTACGATCTATACGTCCAGAGGTAAAAAATGATTTTTATTTTTTTAGGATTTTTCTTTCTTATTTTTTGGTCTTTTTCGCAAGCTCGTGAAAAATTAGGGACGACCTTTCTAGCGGTTCAAAAAAATTGGGCCCAAGAAAAAAGTGAATCTTTCTTTAAGCGGTTTCTTCTTTGCCTTGGCTTCGCGGTGCTGTCATCAAGTCCGCACCGGGCTCGATTAACAAGTGTCGCCTTGAATGGAAGAAAACAATGGTCCTTGCGCTGGTCCCTATGTCTGATCAGCCTATCTTCAATGGCCGTCCTTTTTTGGGCGGGTTTTTTATCGATGACTTTTCAGTGGTCCGGTGGCGTTTTATTGACGGCGGGTTTTGGCGCACTCCTATTTCCCAAAAAATGGCCCTCATTGATCTCTTTTTTTTGGTGTCTGTTTTTCTTGGGACTTTTCCTGCATTCGATGGAAAACACTTTGCGAATGAGCTCGTTTTTAAGCCAAGAAGTAAATGCTCAAGATATTTTCTTTGTTCTGTCAGACAATCGATTGCCTGCAGTTCTAGGATGGCTGCTGTTTTCGGCGGTGATGACAGTTTTTTTGCCTTTTGAAGGATGGGCGTGGATCTTTTCGGTGGTTGGACTTTCAATGGGTGTGATGGGTCTAAATGTGGCGATTGGTTTTGTGATCGGTGAAAGCTTAGGAGCTGCGTTTGTTTTTTGGCGGGTCGTTCGAAAGCAGGCTCCAGATTTTAAGAAAATGATTTTTGAATACTTTATGATTCACATTTTTGCGGCTGCTATTTTCATTTTTATTTTT
>JAYWEU010000011.1:0-2759 GCA_043779385.1 Pseudobdellovibrionaceae bacterium | reverse complement strand
CGGCCATTGAAAAAATCATCGATGACGTTTTAGCGGCCAACCAAAGTCAAGTGGCCGACTATCGCGGTGGTCGAACCAAACTCTTTGGATTTTTTGTGGGCGCCGTGATGAAAGCTTCGAAAGGTCAGGCCAACCCAGATCTGGTGAATAAAATTTTAACTGAAAAGCTACAGGGCTAAATGCGAGTCGCTGCTTTGGATTTAGGAACAAATACTTTTTTATGCCTTCTGGCGGAAGGCAGCGCCCAAGGCATTTCAAAAATTCACAAAGATATGGTCGAGGTTGTTCGTTTAGGTCAGGGTGTTGATAAGAACAAGGTTTTTCATCCCTATGCTCTCAGTCGGGCAAGGACTTGCCTGCAGCATTTTCAAAAAGAAATCGAAGCTTTTCAGCCAGAAAAAATTTTGGCCGTTGCAACTTCAGCCGCAAGAGATGTCAGCAATAGCGATGAACTATTTAAAATTGGCAAAGAGTGCAACATCCCCATCGAAATCATCGAGGGCGAAAAAGAAGCCCAGGTGAGCTTTCAAGGCGCCTTGGTGGGCTTTGATTTTAAAAATAAAAATGTTTCAGTGATTGATATCGGCGGTGGATCGACAGAAATTATTGTCGGAAAAAACGGTCACACCCAGTCTCGGCAAAGCCTGAACATAGGTGGCGTTCGCTTGACCGAGAAGTTGATTTCAAAACAGCCGATCAGTCCTGAAGAACAAAATCAGGTGCAGATGGCGATCCAGCAACAATTAGAACAAATTCGAGCTCCAAAAGATCTAGCAGCAGCAGATGTTTTATTGGCCGTGGCCGGCACGCCAACGGCGCTAGCCGCTCTTGAGCTAGGGTCTTTCGATCCACAAAAAGTCGATGGGTTCTGTTTCAGTTTGTTGCAATTACAGAAATGGCAAAATATTTTTGCAACGACTTCGATCGAAGAAAAAAAATTAAAATACAACTTAGGTGGACGAGCCGATATTATTTTTGCAGGAACTACAATTTTAACTGAAGTGATGAAAAAATTTAATTTTTCTGAAGTCATGATATCAACAAAAGGAGTTCGCTATGGCGTCGCTCTTCAGCTTTTGCAGAACTCTTAGCCTTTTTCTTTGGATCTCAGTTCCCGTTTTTGGAGCTGGCTTAAAGGACCCAAATCCGATCGACTTTAAAAAAGATAAAATTGTTCTTGGTGGAAAAACCATCGCCATTGAATTGGCCGAAAGTGAAGATCAGCACAGTCATGGTTTGATGTACCGCGAAAAAATGAAAGATTTAGAAGGAATGCTGTTTGTCTTTGAAAATGAACAAACGCTCAGTTTTTGGATGAAAAACACATTTTTAGATTTATCGATTGGTTACTTTGATAAAAACAAGACCTTAGTAGATGTTCAGGAAATGAAGGCCATGAATTCGGTGATGAATGGAAATCTTCCAGCTTACCCGTCCGCTAAACCCGCGATGTACGCGCTAGAGCTGAATAAGGGATGGTTTGCTAAAAACAAAGTTAAGGTGGGAGCCAAATTCGAATTTGTGGGTGCCCTTAAGTCTAGGTCCAAATCAAAGACCCCTTAAAGCACAAAATATTTGCAAGTCCGCGAAACTATGCTTAAATCTAAGAGTGAAAATGGAACAGTAAGTTTCATTTTATTTTCAAGGATGAGTGTATGACAAAACGACTAGTAATTTTGTTGGCGATTTGCAGTCTCAGTCTAGCAAGTATCAATGGCTGCACCTCAAAAGAATCTAAAGACGACGCTGAAGTTGCGACGGACGCCCCGGCCGCAGCTGGCGGTGACAACCTAGAAGCTGTTGACGGATCCGCGACGCCTCCAGTAGCAGGCACCACGGCAGATGCACTTCCAGAAGAGTCTTTGGACAGCGCTCTTTCTGAAACACCTCCTGCTGCAGAAGCCCCAGCACCATCCACTTCACCTGATTTAAAGGCGCAATCTTCTGAACCGACATTAGATACGCCCGCAGAATCTTCGCCAGAGCCTTCTTTAGGAGCACCAAGCTCGTCTGGAATAGCTGATATCGAGCCACCGACGAAAATGGAAAAGCCCAAAGCAGAGCCCTCTTCCATGGAGTCGCCAAGCCCAGCCCCGTCGGCAGCGTCTTTACAAAAAGTTCCAGAAACTCCGTTCCAGCAAAATGGAATTTTGTTAAATACAGTTTATTTTGCTCGGCCTGGGGACACGGTTTCTAGTGTCAGCCAAATGATTTATGGCGCCGATAAAACTTCTGAACTTAAAAAAGCGAATCCAAAACTAAAAAACCGGGACCCCAAACCCAGCGAAAAGATTTTTTATAATTCACCGGTTCGATCCACTGATTCTGAAAAAATGATGACCTATTATGAAGATAACGGAATGAAGGCGGAAACCTATGTCGCGCAAGAAGGCGATACGATTCAAAAAGTCGGAAAAAATCTTCTTGGTTATGACAAGGGCTGGAAAGAAATCTGGACGATGAATCCGATTGAATCCAAGGGAAAAATTGAAGCCGGCACAGAGCTAAAATATTACAAAGGATCAGCCGCGCCAACCGCAAAGATTGCTTCGAACGACGCCGTTCCAGCGCCTAAAGAAGAGTTACCACCGCCTCCTGCTGCGATGGGTGAAGCCAGCGCTTTACCACCGCCTCCGCCACCAGATATGGCAGCCAATAATCAGCCACCACCACCGAATGATATGAACGGAGCTCCACCGCCACCACCGCCGGCGATGAACGATTTGCCTCCGCCACCTCCTGAAGCGGCAGCTCCGCCA
>JAYWEU010000010.1:0-19242 GCA_043779385.1 Pseudobdellovibrionaceae bacterium | reverse complement strand
GATAGGTTCCCACTCTTAAAGCGATTCATCATCATAGGGATATCTTGCCCTGTTTCAAAAATAACAGCAGATGTGGCATCAAGACCGCCATAAATCTTTGCCGAAGGAATTAGTAGGCTTGCTGTGTTTGTCGCTGTGACCGAAGATAAATCAAGAGGTAAACTATTGCTTGCGGCGGCCAACTGCCAGCTGCAGGCAGAAAAAGATTTTAAAGATTGATTAATTTCCATGGCGTAATCTAATTTCAATTGATTATCCTGTAAAGCGACAAGCTCCCTTTGATTGTTTACAATCAGGGTTCCAATCATTAAAGCGACAACGCCAGAAATAAGCAAAGCCACCATGAGCTCAACTAAAGAAAATCCTGTTTTTTGGTTCAAAAATATTTTCATTCTGAATCCCTTAATTGCAGGTCGTTGGCATAATAAGTCCAGTCGACGCAGGATTGTAGTTAATGCTAAAACCCACTGTGACTCCAGCTTGATTGACGCCCAAGGAAACATTCCCTGTTGTAGGATCATAATTAAAACTATTGAAAGGATGGCCACCCCAGTTGTGCCCATCATCGAAATATGAACTGATCTTACATTGGATAATTTTTATATTTGATTTTGAAACACCGTAGGCTAAAAGCCCTGGATTTAAAGCAAAAATACTGACGCTGCAGTTGTTAGATTGGTTATTACCGGCATGACAAGAAATTGAGCTATTGGTGACTGGGGGTGGCACCAATGCCGACACACAAGTGACGCCAGGAATGCAGCATTGGGTGATTTTTTTTGCGCTTATTGGATTGACCGGAGAAACTAAAAAATTGATTGGAATAGTGACTGGTTTAAGCGGATGTGAGGGCGAGTTAGAAACAAATGAAAAAACAAGATCACCAAAATAATTTAAGCTGCTGGTCCCAGGTGTGATATTTGTCAATTTAAGTTGTCCCGCTTTAATTTTTTCAGAGATCAAGGGTATATCTTGGCCAGTTTCAAACAGAACTGATGATAAGTTATTAACGCCACTAAAAAATTTAGGGATTGGGGCAACCATAGCTCCAGGATTCGTCGCAGTCACATTTGTTAAATTCAATGGAGAGCTTCCCGTCGCGGCAGCAAGTTGCCAATCGCATGAGCTGTTTGATAGTAAGCTGGTTCGTAGTATTTCTGAATATTCTTCTATGCTCTGCTTCCTTTTTACAGAAGCCATTTCCGTTTGAACGCTGGTGATAAAAGTGGTCGCCGCTAACGCAAAGATGGTTAGGATGGAAATAGCAACCATGACCTCTAAAAGAGAGTACCCTTTTTGAAAGTGAGCTGTTTGCATCTCTTTATTTTAATTTATGTACGAACAGATAACAAGAAAGTTTTGCGTTTAAAACAATATTTAGCCATTCAAACAAGAAATTGTAGGTCTGTCGAAATCAATTCAGCTTCCTAATTGACTCATTCTGAGTCGTTTTTTAATTCGGAAGAACTGCTTTTTCCTGTCCTGTGGAGTTAGCGTAAAATCACTTGAGCGCGATTTATTTTCGATCCTGGCATCAGCTGAAGATTGTTTTGAATTGTAATATAGGTTTTCATCTGATCTGAATAAAAAATTATAAACTGAGTTTTATCTTTAATAGAAAAATCAGTTGTTAGGCCTAGAAAGCGGGGATCACTTTGCGGATCGATCATTAAATTTTCAGTGGGTATTTGATCTAAAATATTTTGCTGGGTTCCATCTATTGTTGATGCGCGAATGATTATTTTTCCGCCGGGTAAAGCGCCCTGCAATGAGCCATGGTCTGCGTTATTCCAACAGGCCTTTTTAAGATCTGGAAATTCGACGTGCACGTAGTAATCGTAATGTTCAACAGTCAAAGAAAAAAGAACTTCCTGAATATCAAAACCAGCTGGCAGTTGGGCCTCACAAACGGCTGCAGAAGCTAAACGAGTAAAACATAAAACGAAAACAAACTGAAGGAGATGATTTTTCATAATTTGTTTTATAATCTTAAAATTCCTTTTGAATCAACTGAACAAAACTTTTTTAAACTGTCAGCGACGCCAAGACGTTGAGGGGATCGTCTTTTTGGTAATTATTGCATTATAAAACGATGGAAGGCTTAATAGCCTTCCATGTATCGGCCATCTCCCAATAAGTGGCTGTGGCAATCGCCTTCTATTGTCGAACACTTAACGATGCCTGCGATAACATCCTTTTGCCAACCAAACATATAATCGCCGTGACTTGAATATCCCCCCGGCAGATTAGGACTGTAATTGTCCGAAGACAATCTCCACTTAGAGATATCGTCCGCCGCTTGGACGTTATAGATAATATTATACGTCACTTCTGGTATCGCTACAGGGTGAGTGCTGGGGCATGCATTAGTCCCGGTTCCTGGCACATCAACTGAGTAAGACATATGACTTTTGTGGTCTGCAGAATCTAAATTGACACCATCCCAACACTGCGGAAAAAAGACTTCCATCCATAACTGGGCGCCAGTGTCACAGATTCCAATGCCGCTGCCATACTTATCATTTTCATTGTTTGGTCCACCGATACATTTAAAGCGATGATGAGGGTTTCCCGATGCTAAATTGTTAGAGCCATCACCTGCGATCATGCGAAGTCCCTCTGGAATAACTTGAATCAGTTTTCCAGAAATACTTCCATGCTTATAATAAAAACCGCCACCTTCAGGTTTAATGGGAATTCCATTTCTGGTATCGATCATGGCTGGAACCCAGTAAGACGATCTGTTTCCGATTCCGCCATTGCATGTTGAGTTTCCACCGGCCACCAGCGATTTTGAAGTGGAAAAAGCATCGACGCCGGTATTTCCAAAAAAAGCGTGAAGGTGCGATTTTCCTGGTTGACCTGGAAACACGATAGGATCATCAAATTTCATGTTGGCAAATTTACAACTTGTTCTTGCATCTCCGCCATTCAGAACCGGTTTTCCCGTGTTGAGCGTGGTCTGGTTGCCAGCCGCATCGTAATAGAGAAGCTCTGCACGATCGTTGAAGTAATGGTGAATCGGATTCCAATTCCTAAACGTATTTAAATTAAACTTAGGAGAATTGATATCCTTCAGTGCTGGATCCATATTTTCTGGCGCGACTGGAAACACGAGTAACTTGTCTGTTCCTGGATCACCTGCAGGGATCTTTGAAATATCAACCATGGGCATCATTCCAAAAAAAACTGGAGTCGTGGGTCCTACTGAACTAGGTAAGTTGCTGGCGGCGGTTGTAACTGCTGTGGGCTCTATCTGTGAGAACTTTGAACAATTTTGAAACATAATGACTAGTAAGCAAAGGCAGCCAGCGGCGATCCCTTTTCTAAAGATATTCTTTTGAAAATTCATTTTCATAGATGTCCCCCGACAGATCGATGTCTTATTCCCCAAACCACAATTATCGGGTTGAATGGACTCAAACTAAAGCCATACCTTCAAATCGTTTAGAAATGGGACGACTCATTCTGATAAAGTAATTTCGCTAGATGGCAAGTGGGTGAGTTTAAGTCTGCCTTGCAGCTTGCCTTAATTTCAGAGCACATCTGTGGATTGTCTCTGAACTGTCGATAAAGAGTGGCATCAACTTTTCCAACTCCAACAATTAAAACTTGGTTATCATTTGCATTCAAAAGAAAAGACTGCGGGCCCAGCATAATAGAACAGTTGTTATTTTTCATACTGATTAAACATTTTTTATAGATCACCGTGGCGGGATCTTGATTTTCAAAAATGCCATGATAACTGTCAATGACTGAAAGGATTAAGCTCGCGACGAGAAAAAGTAAAAACAATAAAACAAATTTGTTCTTAGTTAGTTTCATTTTTTTTCAGAATTATATTTTTAAAATTTGCAAATCCCCAGGTTGTGTAAAGGGAGGCCGGAGATCTTTGGTCGGTGTCTTTAATTCCAAAAAGGGCGAAGCGTCCGCCCTGTAATAAAAAACGCGATTCTTTTCCAACTAAATTAATTTCAGCTTGGTAGATATAAGGTTTGTCTGGAGAACCTATCTGCAAAACACCAGTTAAGAGTAAATTTTTGACTGATAACTTAATATTTTGATCGGCAAAAACTAAGGTACCAGCGATTTCTAAAGTTTTTAATTCCGGTGGATTGATATCAAGTAGGACAGTTTTTCCCGCGGGGACTACGATATGTGATCCGAATTCAGGAATTGTTCCACCCCACGTCGTAGATTCAGACCAGCGGCGGAGTTCGACATTTTTTAAATCGGGGAGATCTTTATTTCCAAAACAAAGGTTCGAAATTTCATCCTTTTTAAAGTAAGCAAAAGAAAAAATTCCCAGAAAAACACTGGCGGTGATGCCCATCCATAAAAATTTAAAAAAAGGCTTTTTGATCACGACTTCTTGTCGGATTATTTGTCTCAAAGCTTGAATAGAAGATGAGCAGACAAAGCTAGGTCACTGAACCTGGCGCACCCAACCAGAGGGGCCTAGACCTTATTTTTCTTCAGGGGGAAGTGGCGGTGTCGTCTCAGATTTATAAGGTTTAATGGGAGGCGAAGGCTTTTCGAAATTTAAAAAAGAGAGGCCAACCGATAAGAAATACTGTCTTACAGTTAATCCTGCCCACTGGTTTTGTGAAAAAGAATAGACAAAACTGATGGGATTTTTTACTCCCAAGAGCACGCCGGCAGCGACTGTCGACGAATGACCTCGCTCGGGTGAGACGACATAATCGGCTGACGGATAATCTTTGGTGGTCGATTCTTTCTGATGGATTTCAGCAGAATTTTGAAATTCTTCATGGGCAACGCCGATGTATCCTAAAATCTTGTCTGACCAACGGTAACCATAGGAAACTCCAAGATTAACACCTGCAAATTGTGCTGTTGCTGACCAAGGATATCCTCCGGCACCGAAAAATTCTTTTTGATCGCCACTTGTTCGACTTTCAGTCCAAACTAAGTGGCTGTAGATCGACGACACTGGGCCTGGGCTTTTAGAGTCTATGTAGTTGTCCCCTAAAAACTGATATTTTGCCATACCACGAGCGGCCAGTGAAGAAAGTAAAGGGTTACCTAAAAGGCCCGCAGGCGCAGTCGACAATCCAAATTGCCAACAGGAATGGTTCGAAAAGTTAAGACCTGCCGTAAAATCCCCTGTATTTAGCAAATCTGGTGTCAGATTTTTTCTTATTGGGCGCGCAGAAGCATCATCAACAATTTTAAAATACTGGGAAGGCTCGGATCTTATAAAAAATTCTGTTCGATGCTGATCATTAGTTGGAATTTGGGGAGATTCCACAATCGCCGATGGGCCCACCGTATAAATCGTTGTGCATCCAGCAAGAAGCAAAACACAGAAGCCTGCCAAAATTAAGTAAGATACGTCTTTGATTTGATTCAAGGGGTGCTCTTTGCAACAGGTTTACAATCAAAAGTTAGGTCATATTTTTCATAATACCTGGTGATCCAAAAACCAGTGATGCCGAAGGTCAGTGGCAACAATAAGAAAGCTGAAATATTTAAATCACCAGAGCGCGAAATATGAAAGAACTGAGTTTCACAACCAGCTTTGTAAATTTGAACGTCAACACCACCCCAAAAAGGTTGTCGATCACGCCAGCCCAATTCCCCTTCAGCTCTAGCTTTGGGATCAATAAAGACCTCAGCCTTGGGGTCTGACGACACAAAAGTCGTTGAAGATGCGCAGGAGAGAAGTCCTCCGGCAAGAGTCAGAGCAAAAATATTTTTAAGGGACATCATTCGGACCTGTGTAATGTTAAAGGTTGATAAAATCAATTTCTTTTGCAGATTTTGAAGGGATCAGTTTCAAATCGAACATTTGTTCCCTCAACTGAGTCCAACGGGCGGCCGTCATTGTGCCCAAATTAAAACTTGGGTCAGGCTGGATTAACTTGACCTGGGCCGCAGAACTTTTCTTAAAGGTCTCTGGGTCCATGCCCTTGTTTTTTTGCGCCATCAGCTGATTGGTTGCCTCGGGATGGATTAAATAATCAGCCCAGCCTTGCCTGAGGGCTTTAATAAACCCTTGAGTTTGCTTTTCGTTCTTTGTCAGGAAATCTTTTTTCACTGCTACAACTGTAACATAAGGATTGTATCCTTCATCAGCCACTAAAAATGTTTTAACTTTTAATCCCCGAAGTTCAGCTGCAACCGGTTCCGAAGTCAAAAAACCTTGCTGTGAATAATTAGGATTGTTTAAAAAATTGGTGATGCCGCCTAAGTAAGGAACTAATTGGGCTTTTGGTCGGCCCCATTTTTTTTCTAAAAAAGCCACATAAGACAGACCTGATTGCAAAGCAACTACGCCGGGGCTTTCAAAAACTTGCTTGAGAGATGTAAAACCCCGCTCATTGTGGGTCATAATAATTTGCGGATTGGTTTGAAAGCTTGCAAAAATCGCGACCACTTTATTTTTGGGATTTTTATCATTATAAATTAAAATTTCTTCAGCACTGACCACGGCAAAATCAACTTTATCGTTGGCCAGCATTTGAACGGTCGGGGTTCCAGAGCCACCTTCCAAAATTTGGATCTCTAAATTTTCTTTTTTAAAAAAACCCGCTCTTTCGGCCTCGTAAAATCCACCGAACTGCGGTTCAGGTTTCCAATTAAGGGCGACCTTCAACGAAGCCAAGCTTAAGATTGAAAAAAGAAAGCTTAATAAAAAGGCGCTGGCGAATTGTTTTTTCATAAAATTCCTTTTAGCGAACACCAAGAGGTCGCCATTTTTGAAAAACCCGGTGAAGAGTTTGTATTAAAAAAATTAAAAGAAGTCCTAAGAGTGATAATAAAAGTAAAGCTGCAAAAACGATATCAATCCGCTGCTGGGTTCGGGCAGAATCAATCAGGGCGCCAAGGCCTCCACCGGCGACAAATTCTCCAGCGACAGCACCAATGACGGCCAATCCAGCAGCGACACGGAGGCCCGTGTAGATCGAAAGATAAGCACTAGGAAGTCGCAGTCTGATGAGGGTCTGCCAGCGTGAGGCTTTTGAAATTCTAAAAAGCTCAGCATGGTATTGATCGATATTGTCCAGACCCACTAAGGCATTCGCAATGACGGGAAAAACACAAACGATGGCGGACGCAGCCACCACTGTTGGTGCGCCGAAGCCAAAATAAATCACTAAAAGGGGAGCGATTGCAATGATCGGAACCGTCTGAAAAAAAATCGCAAAGGGAAGAATGCTTTGTCTTAAAAAAGCATTCAAAGAACATCCCACTGCGATCATAAGACCTAAAAACACGCTGATTAAAAAACCTGATATCACCGACGAGGATGTTTCAAGAAAGGCCCTTAAGAAATCCATTCGAAGAGACCATAGCACAGATAAAACTTGTGACGGCGGAGGGAAAAGACCGACATTAAGGATCTGAAAATAAGCTAAGGTTTCAAAAATTAAAGTTAAAACAAGAAAAGTGATTAAAGGAGCTTGCCAAGATATTGCTTTCAAAGCATCTCCTGTCGAAAAGAAGAAGATAATTGAGTAACATAATTGTTGTATTTAAGATCCATTTTTAACCGCTGATCACGGCTATCACCAAGATCAATTTTTAAATCATTACTGATAGACCCTAAAACCTTATCCAAAAACAAGACTCGGTTTGAAAGGTAAACAGACTCAGAAATAGAATGAGTCACAAAAAGAATTGTCATCTTTCTTTCGCGCCAAATTTTTCTAAGCTCATCTTGCAAACGAAATCGAGTCATCTCGTCAAGGGCTGCAAAAGGTTCGTCCATTAATAAAATCTCTGGCTTTGTCACAAGGGCTCGGGCAAGGGACCCACGCATTTTCATGCCGCCCGACAGTTGATGAGGAAAAAATGCTTTATATTTTGTCAGATTGACTAACTCTAAAACTTCGCTGACCTCGGCGGGCTTTTTATTTTGGAGCCGCCATGGAAGGGCAATATTTTCTTCTAAGGTCAGCCATGGCAATAAACAGGGGTCTTGAAACACAAAAGAAAGGCGTAAGTCTTTGGGCTTTAAAATTTCGCCCGAAGTTTTTTCTTCGAGGCCTGCCATCAGACGGAGCAGCGTCGATTTTCCACAACCCGAAGCGCCAAGAATTGAAACAAAATCCTGTTTTTCAAATTTTAAGGACAGGTTTCTAAAAATGGACTCACTGGCGAACACTTTCTGCAGATTTTTTATTTCAATCAAAGTCTGGGTCATGGCAACCAGTCATAATTAAAACTGACACTGACTCTGTCCGAAGCGGTTTGATTGGTCGGCACCTCGTGGCGCATCCAACTTTCAAATAAAATAACTTCGCCCACTTTCGGTTGGAGGGTGACAAACCTTTGATTTTCAATTCTTGCATTTTCTTTCCGAGCAGGACTGGCCATAAATAGTCCCATGCGAGGATCCTCGAACTTAATCCCGCCGCTGCCTTTCGGGATTTTTAAATAATAAGTTCCACTGACCACAGATAAGGGGTGCATATGCATTGAGTGAACAACGTGCTTTGGCATGATATTCAGCCAGCATGAATTCATTCGCAATTCTTTCCCGTGAATGTCCATCTCGGTGTGCTTGATAAATTGTCGCACCAGGGGATTGATCAGCTTCTCCAGATCACCGTAGGTCGACGAAAACTTCTGCAGCTGCGACATCGACCCATAAGAAGTGTAGCCACCAGGGTAATTTTTGTGACTCCACGCTTGACCAGCTTTATCAATTTGAGAAATTTTATAAGCCTCGTCCAATAACTCGCGATTGAGCTTGGCTGAAGCTTTGGTCGAATTCTTTGAAACGAAGCTGGGGAATAAATTTTGTATCATTTGCGCCCCATATTGAATGTCTCGTTTTGAGAAGTCAAAACTGTTTTAGCAAGTGTCGATTTCTTAACCAATTTGACAAACTCTAAAGCAGCAAAAGCACTCCCCGCAGGGGTTTTACTTGGCACTGCCTTTGCTTCTATCAAAGGTATCAAGGAGATATTTATGAAACTCACAATGGTTATCTTAAGTTTAATCCCGGTCATGAGCTGGGCCAACGTTTCTAACTTTAATGACATCATTGCTGAGAACTCGCAAGTGCAGCGTGAAATCCAGCAGACTTTAAAGGTCAGTGATGATTCCACAGCCGCAGCCTTAGGTCCTAATAATGACCGACGAGTGGTTCTGGAAAGCATCTCTTATAATGCACCGACAAATTCAAAGATTTTTAAGTTTAAAAAGGAACTTAGCGAGCACCGCGTTTCTAACAAAAAAGAAATGAGTCGCGTCGCGAACGAATTCAAAGCAATGGATCGTGACCTTTAGTTTTTATCTTCGTTACAAGATTAAATATTTTTTCTTAAATCGGGGGATTTTATGGGAAAACTCATTCTTATTTCATTTATCTTTTCAATCTCTGCGCAAAGTTTCGCTTCTGATTCTTCTGATCAAGTGCAATCTTGCGCCGCTCACATCATAGAAAAAATGGAATACAATCCCGGCCGCGCCGAAAAGCTGTGTTCGACAGCTCGAAAATTAGGAACCGATACAAGTGACTTCAGCCTCTGCTTAACAGACATAAATTCAGAGACAAAATTAGCGCCTGAATTGATTTCACCTTACTGCTTGAAACGTCCCGACGTGGCTTACAGAGAATGCGTTGTTTCCACTTTTAAGGCCAATTCAAAAGACAATGCCTTTAAAAGCTGCCTTTCAAAAAAAGCAGGCAATATCGCAAAATTCCGTCATCATGATGTGGAAAATACCCGACTTGCGGCGCCGACAAAGGCCAAAATTTCCGTGGGCTACGTTAAAGACAATTATTCTTTAGAGAATTAATTTTTTAAGCTCTTGCTGGGAATAAACGTAATCGGCATACACCATTGTGTTTGTGATATTACGGTGGCCCAGCGCTACTTGCACCAGTCTCAAGTCTTTGGTTTTTTGATAGAGCTGAATCGCAAACGTGTGGCGAAGCGAGTGAAATTTCTTAGGCACCGGCCGGTACAAACTCCAAATTTGATACAAGCGATCATAAGTGATGGGAAAAAGACGGGTGGTCGTTAGATGCTCGCTGTACCGGTGCAGCCTTCCAAAAAGTTCCCTGGGCACCGGTATTTCGCGATCATTGCTGCTTTTTAAACCCCTAATAAAGATCGATTCATCGTAAGCATTTAAATCCGCCCGGTTTAAATTCAAAACCTCTTGGGCGCGGGCGCCTGTTCGAATCGCGACTTGAATCATTAAACAGTTTCTTGGGTCCCTGAGCTCATGATCTAAAAGTAGCTTATAAAGACGCTCGACTTCTGGCGGGAGGAGGTATTTATTTTTGTTTAAACTATAGATGCTGCGTCGCGCTGTTGCCATAGGCCTCCAAACCATCTGATCTTGTAAAAGTTACAATATCAGTAAAATCAATAAAAACAAGTACTTAATAATAAAGGTTATAACTATAAGCTTTAGTCTATTTCAAAAAAAGCCTTAGATAAGCATAAGGTCCATTTTACCTTCATTAAATCAATGACTTAACTTCCTTCGACCAGACCTTCAGTTAAGATCATAATGTAAATCACAACGTTATTTATTGTATTTCACAATATGTATGTTGTGATTATCAACATGATAGAAACGGATGCCTTGGATACCAACAATCTGCGAACAAAAAGCTCTTTAAGGATGCATTACGATGCCCAGACAGTCGTGATCGAAAGGCAGCTAGAGGGCTTAGAAGGCGTTCGCGCAAAGCTTGGCTTAACCCAGAGAAAAATGGCGCAGCTTTTATTGATCGACCCATCGGCTTGGACAAGATGGAATCGACCGGGACATCGCGCTCCTGGTGTGGTCTGGAGGGCGCTTCAGTGGTACATGATTTTACAGGAAAAAATCCCTGGCTTAACCCCTAATTATTTTTTAGCTTCGGCGCCCTCTGTTGTTAGGGCCGAAACCTTGAAAGATTTAAAAAAAGAGTCTGAGGCTCGGGAATTATTAGAAAAAAGGCTGACAAACCTAGACCGACAATTAAGTCAGTTCGAAATCGAAAATAAAAATCTTTATCAGCGCCTTTTAGGTCTAGAGACAAAGCTAAAAATTTGGCGCATTGGGACTTTAATTCTGACTTTAACCCTGCTTTTTTCATCTTTTATCTGGGTTTTCTTAAGGAATCGCTTGTAAGCATTGCCTGGGCCTCAAAAAATTGTCAGAATTTTCAAGCGAGGTGCTTGTGAGTGGTGACGGTTGGAAATACATCCCGATCAATCAAGGAAAATTGAAAGCCAAAGTCAGCGCTGAAGACTTTGAGTCTGTGTCAGAGCATTCTTGGCGCACGGTCACGACGGGTTCGGGCCGCATGAAAGTTGTGACGACAATTTCGACGCCCAAGGGGGCTCGGCAAATCACACTTGGGGCTTTTATTATGGAACCGCCCCGGGGCAAACAAGTTTACGCGAGGCGCTTTGTCGAAGGCTTCGATTATCGCCGAAATAATCTGATTGTTTGCACCATGAAAGAGCGGCAAAGAATTCTGCCAAAGAGTCGCAACTATGGGACCAGTATTTACAAAGGCGTGTCGTTTTTTAAAAAAAATAAAAAATGGCGGGCCGGGATTCGAGTCAACGGCCAGTCGATTCACTTGGGATTTTTTGCCAATGAAGCCTCTGCCGCCGAAGCTTATAATAAAGCCGCCAAAGAGCACTTTGGAGTGAACTCCTACCAAAATCAGATTAAAAAATCTAATCCTCGAAGAAAATCTGACGCCGGAGAATAGGGAGTAGATATGGTCAGAAGCTGCAAAGCGTAACCACTAGAACTTTAACTCGATTCAGCCAATGATTCTCAGACACCTCATCAAAAGGATAAGGAGTCATCCTTGGGAACCTTCGAATTTATTTCCAAACACGGAGACCACGAACAAGTGGTGTTTTGCAACGATCCAACAGTGGGCTTAAAAGCAATTATTGCCATTCATAACACAGCCCTTGGGCCCGCCCTGGGGGGAACAAGAATGTGGAATTATAAAAATGAAGAAGATGCTTTAACTGATGTCCTTAGGCTGTCCAAAGGAATGACTTATAAGGCAGCGGCTTCAGGTCTTAATTTAGGTGGAGGCAAGGCTGTCATTCTAGGTGATCCCAAAACTTTGAAGTCGGAGGGCCTGTTTCGGGCTTTTGGGCAGTTCGTGAATTCTTTGAATGGAAAATATATTACGGCTGAAGATGTCGGCACTAATGTTAACGATATGGAACACATTTTTATGGAAACTCCCTGGGTGACGGGAATTCCAAAAGATTTTGGGGGATCTGGAGATCCGTCTCCGTATACAGCGCATGGTGTTTTGATGGGAATCAAGGCCTCAGCCAAAGAAAAACTGGGGACCGACAGCTTAAAGGGCCTTCGAATCGCTGTTCAAGGTTTAGGCAACGTCGGTTCAAACTTGGTGCAATATTTGGTCGAAGAAGGCGCTCGGGTCATCGTTGCAGACATTGATACCGACCGAGTCAAAATGATCACCGAAAAGTTCAAGGTCAGCGCTGTAGCAGCAGATCAAATTCTTTTCACCGAGTGTGATATTTTATCTCCTTGTGCGATGGGAGCCGTGATCAGCGATGCGACCATTTTAAAGCTTCGGTGCAAAATTGTGGCGGGCGGTGCCAACAATCAGCTGGCAGAGGCCAGGCATGGGGATCAGCTGAAGGAGTTAGGAATCTTATATGCACCGGATTATGTTGTGAATGCCGGTGGATTAATGAATGTTTTTGTTGAGCTAGAGGGTTATTCTCCTGAAAGAGCGATTGAAAAAACGAAAAAAGTTTATGACAACGTCTTAAATGTTTTCCAAATTGCCAAGCGCGAAAATATTGGAAATCACACGGCGGCGGATCGTTTGGCGGAAGAGCGCATGAAGACCATTGGACACTTGAAGCAGCGCCATCAGGGCAAATCTTCAAGCCGAAACTATACAACGCTCCGAGAAGTCAACAATCGCTAAAGGGACTTAAGAAATTAGAATTTAAGACTTAATAAAGGACAATTTGTGGATAAAAAGCTGACGAAAGAAGAAGTAAGAACCCCGGACCAGATGACTCAGGGCTTAGGCCGATTTGCTGATTGGGTGAGTAAAAATATTGTGACCGTGGTGGCCGGTTTAGTGGTCCTTTTAGTTTTGGGCGGAGTGCTGAGTGTTGTGGATTATTTCAGCTCCCAAAAAGAAAGCGACCTGCAAGGCAAGATGTCGCGGGTCGAGCATCAATACACAGAAAAGAAAACGAAGTTCAAAGAGGCCGAACAATCAGACAGTGCAAAAGCTTTAGCGGCTGCAAAAGCGGCTGATAAAAAAGACAAAAAGGATGAAAAACCTGCACCGCCGTTGAAAGCCACTGGCGATTTAGAAAAAGATTACGGACCTGAAGTGGCTGGCTTTGAAGACTTGGTCGCTAAAAATGCCTCATCAAAAGCGGGACAAATGTCGGCGATTTACTTAGCGGAAATTTATTCTGAATATAAGCAACCGGAAAAAGCTTTGGAGGCCTTAAATAAAGTGGTGCCAAAAAGTGAACCGTCGGATGTTTTATCAGCTTTAGCCGTGAATTTAAAAGCGGGCTTACTGGCTGACAAAGGCGATTGCCCTCAAGCCGTCGATATTTGGCAGAAGATTCTTAGCCAAAAGAAAATTGATTATATGCACGATGAAGCAAAATTAAGATCAGCTGTTTGTTTCGAAAAAATGAACGACACTGCTAAAGCCGAAAAATATTATATGGAGTTAAGTAAAAACACTTCTTCTAAAGATGAACCCGATGACAAAGCGGCCACAGAGGATGCAAAAAAATATTTGCGCCTTTTAAAAGTTCGCGCCAACGGGGGAACTTGATTCATGAATAAGGCGATCAGCCTTCTTTTACTCCTCAGTCTTTCATCTTGTGCGACATCTTGGTCGCATTTCACAGATCAATTGAGCGAGCGCCCTTCAGACCAAAGAACCTTCCAAATTCGAAATGTATGGGCTCGTAATACGTTGGAGCAGCCGAACGAAAAGTATCGCAAGATCAATCGTATGACTCCGATTGTTGCAGGATCATTGCTGATTCAAGGCAACGGCCTTGATGGAATCGTCGCCTATGACCGCGGCACAGGCGAAATGAAATGGCGAGTGAATGTTCCAAATGGAGTCGAAGGTGGCGCTGCGTTTATCAATGATCGACTTTTCTTTGGTGGCAGTGATGGGAATTTTTATTCTGTTTCTTTGCGAGATGGAAAAATTCTTTGGACTTATGCAGCCAAAGCCGAAAATTTATCTGAACCTGTCATCGATTCCATCAACGGAGTTGTTTTCTTCCTGAGCGGCAATAATGTTGTTTATGCTCTGGACGCGGAATCAGGCCGCCAGGTTTGGACGTATTCCAGACAAGACACCAATAATTTTTCAGTTCGTGGTGGGACAAAGCCGGCTTTGAAAAATGACTTATTATATGTCGGCTTTAGTGAAGGCTCTTTGATTGCTTTTAATACCAAATCAGGTTCGCCGGTTTGGGAGCTTCAGCTGAATAAAAATAAACGCTTCCGAGATATCGATGCGACGCCAGTATTAGATGGTGATCAGCTTTATGTCTCGGGTTACGACGATAAGCTTTATTGCATTCAAGCCGCCCGCGGCGAAATTATTTGGAAAATTGATGGTGGCGGATATTACGGAATTTCTTTGGTGGGCGATAAAATTTATTATCCCACCTCGACAGGTGATGTGATGGCTTTAAAAAAATCCGATGGATCCAAGATTTGGAGCTATAAGTTATCGGACGGAATTCCAACAGGCCTTCGCACTTATAAAGGCTTGGTCGTTTTTGGTGAGTCCCAGGGAAAACTAGTATTCCTAGATCAAGGATCTGGCAAAAAAATAGGGGAGTTTGAACCCGGACGCGGGATCCTTTCCACCCCTGCTGTGGATGAAAAAAATGAGCGGCTGTACTTTATTTCTGGTGAAGCCAATATTTACGCTTTGGAAGCCCATTGGGATTACCCTTCCGCGTTTCCTTACTTGAGGTAGTGAATGAAAAAAATATTCTTTTCTTTGTTGGTCCTGGGTTTGGTTGGCTGCTCTAACAAAAGTTGTCGTGAAATCCGTCAGGAAGCTTCAGCTGGAGCGCCTCCAGTGGCCGTCAGTAAGGAGAAAGACCCAATGAGCAAAACCGCCATCGCCGATCGAGTGAAAGTGCATAAGGCCGATGGCAGTCTTCAGTGCGGCCAGGGCAAAGCCATCAGTCTTTCCGAAATGCAAAAACAATTGGGCGATATTCAAGTTCATAAATCCTACAATCAAAACGACGGCATGATGCGAATTCAAGTTTGCGGTGCCGCCACCGGCAATTCTAATATTTATGAAATCGATCGAAAAGATTTAGCCGCCGCAATTAAAGCTGGTTTTAAAGAGTGGACCATCAACTAATTGTGATGGACCTTCGAAAGACTCTTCATCTTGCACGAGATCTTATGCAGAAAAATGCAATCAGCCATGCCTTGATCGGTGGTTTTGCTTTAGCTGTGTATGGAAATCATCGCACCACCTCTGATATTGATTTGCTAGCCGATGGTGATAAAAAAGAGCTTATAAAATCTGTTTTTATTTCCAATAGTTTTTTATTGAAACATGAGTCCGATGAAGTTCTTCAATTCTCTGGACCAGGGTTTCTTGATATCCTTTTAGCCCATCGATCATTAACAAAGGCCATGCTTGAAGACGCTCAAAAAAATCCGGAACTTGGTATCAACGTTTTAAGAGCAGAAGATCTGATCGGTTTAAAAATTCAAGCTTACAAGAATGATTCAAACCGCGAACTGCAAGATAAAGCCGACATACAAAAACTTTTAAAGGTTGAAGGTTTGGATCTGCAAAGAATTAAAAAATATGCTGACCTCTTCGGTGAATGGTCAGTCATTGAAAAACTTAAAGGCTCCTAATATGACAATGGAAGAATACTTTCAGTTTCTTGAAGAATATTGGAAAATATTTCCTCCGCCCACAAGTCAGCCCCCCAAAAAGGAATACAAACTTCTTTTAATTTAAAGTGGTCTTATTTTTTACGGACGGGGCAGAATCCTGGTCGGGGGCCAATCTCGGGAAATTTTCTACAAACGCCTGGACGTTTTTCATAAACTGTACAAAGACGTGTGTTTGCGTCCAAATAGTAACAATCTCCATTGGGTCTAGAAGCCAGCATAAAAAGATCTGTGCCTTCGCGGTAACTTGAAATGATTTTTTCTTTGATCAGGCGCTTAGAAAGCTTTTTTTTCGAGCTAGAAATTTCATCTTGTGAGGCTACGCCTAAGCGAATTAAATCAGAAGCGTCAACTTCAACAGGCATTGTGCAGCAACTGCCATAGCAGCCAGTGCACATGCCATCACGATATTTAAGCCAGGTTGAGGGACGATCTTTATCGGTTTTCATAAGCCCTATAAGGAAAGATATATTCTTGATGTTACATAATATAACTTATCAGAAGGTTTAATGGATGATCTTACAAATCGTAGGAAAGACTCCTGTATGGGCTACCAAAGAGCAGAAGTTCACCATAACGAAACCACCGCCTGTGACGTAGGCATTGGCGAACCTGCCGTCAAGGCTTACTGAGCATGCCAAAACATCTCCTACGGCCGCTCCCGCAAATGAATATGACAAATTGAAACATCCTCCGGCCGCTAGAGTGCCCGCCGGTGAAAAAGTCTGAGTTAAGGCCGGTGATAGGCTGGCAGATGTCTGTATGGTCCCATCAGGAAATTTAAATCCACCAGAGGTCGACTCGATAGTCCCAGCGACTGAAAGTTTTTGGGCTGGTAAGTTTGTCCCAATTCCGACATTGCCTGCAGAAGTCACCGTCATTCGAGACGTATTATTTGTCTTTAAATTCAAATCAAAAGCATCGTTTGTGCCAATATTACTACTTAATGCAAAAGCATTTCCCCCCTGCTTAAAAAAGTTATTTTCGACAGATTGTTTGGTGGCTGCTCCTAGGGGTACGGTCGGATCGGCTGAAAGAATTAGACTTCCCATCATCGTATCGCCTGTCTTATTCACGGGCGTGAATCCTAAACCTGTGGTTACATCAGCTAAACTTAAATTGCTGTTAGCCCAATTTGAGCCGTTGTACTTTAAAAGATTCCCTAATGTTAAAGTGGTGATTGAAACCGGAATACCTTTGACCCTATCAACACTTGTTGTCGTGATCGTCCCCGTAACATCACCAGAAAGTGTGGGTATCGATCCCAACTTACTGTTAAAGGCATTCCAGTCTGTAGAACTGAGGTAACCATTTGACCCACTGCTAGCTTGACTGATGGAAATTGATGGTGCGGTCGTGCCCGAAACTATCAGGGGTGCAGACGCAGTGACACTGGTGACGACTCCTGCGCTTCCTGGTTTTAAATATTGTGCGCTTGTCCCACTTAATAAAGCTACGAGTTCAGTATAGTCAGCGCTACTTCTTGGAGCTGTTACTGGACTGCTGAAAGTTAGAACCTGGGAGGGAAGGTATCCGCCCAAGCGTTCACTGCTGAGGGCGAAAGAATTTGCGCCCAAATAAAAGGATCCTATCAAAGAATAGGTGCCATCCATAATGTACACATTCATACCACGCGCATCGTTGGCAGAGGGCGTGTATGTACAAGACGAGGCTCCTGTGAGGCCTGCTAAATTAGAAAAAATTGAAGAGAAATCAGTCAGACCTCCGGGAACAACTTGTGTTCCGGGACCGCCCGGCCCGACTCTGGCGGTGAATCGACCATTACTGGGTGTGATGGATTGAGTCTCTTCATAAAGCACACAGGAATTTGTTGGGTTAGTGATTTGGAATTTGAAATTGACGGCCGTTGTGACAGGAAGGCCTGCTGATGTTTCGACATAACCTTCATAGGTTAAAAACTGAGCGGCCGCCCAACCGTTCGTTCCAAAAATTAATATCAGTAGTATCAGTTTATAATTTAACACTGCCCCTCACTTTAAAGTTAGTCGTGCTACCGCTGATCTCTTGCGGCGTTAAGGCCACCCGACCGCGAATTTTATAATTAGTTGAACTTCCCAGCAAGGTTTGACCGCCGCCGATAGGCCTTCCATCGGTCGAATTACTGAAGATGCCGTTTTGCTGTCCAAGAAGGGACGTCAGCTCAGGCTTTGCGGCCTTGCAGGAGGACAAAAACAGTGCCGCGATGATCAGCCCATATCTCATAAGATAATGTATCGGTCTTCAAAAGCGAGATCTAAAGACGAATTAAATCTTCTTATTTGTCTCGATCTGAGATTTCTTAGCCGGCTTGCTTACCTTCCGCGTAGTTAACACGGATATATTTTCGAATGGATTGTGTTTGAGAAGGTGTAATTCCAACGTACATCATAAAAACCACATGTTCCGAGTCTGAAATCTTTTTAGATTCTTTGACCACGGCTGCAATGTTTTCCTCTAAAAAGCTTGAGTAAACTGTAACGATAGAACCTGGCTCTAAGGGTTTGTTGCAAGTGACGCGAACGCCATATTCTGAAATGGATTTCGTCTTAAAGAAAAAACCCACATCAATATCTTGGGCTGTTTCTAAATCAAATAATAAAGAACTATCACTTAATGGAATTTTTTTATTGTACAGATTCATTTTTTGTAAAAACAAACTTTGGTCCAGCGGTTTTAAGAAAACATCTGTGAAACCAGCTCGCATGATATTTCTAGTTTTACTTAGGTCAGTTTTAGAGCAAATACAAATTACAGGGACTTCAACGTTGTATTGGGTTTTTTTCAAAACTTCTCGAAGTTCCTTAAGCCAAGGCTCAGCCGGTGAATCCATGAATTCTTCTTCGACTAAAATGGAATGCAGTTGGTATTTTTCGGCGTATTCTTTAAGCTTTTCTTTCGAAATCCCAGGAAAAATTCGATAAGTGGTGTCTTTATTGGTCGCCTGCAGAGAATTTAAAGCCGACTGAACACTTTTTGCAAAAGTCAGATCAGTTCCAACAGAAAGTACATTGATGTACTTCCCCGCTTGAGGAACTTCTTTTAGTTGAACTTTAGGTGTGTTACTTGGAGCTGAGATAACACTGTCCTTTCAAAAACGACCCGTATACCTTTTCTCGGCAATCTTTAAAATAAACTTTAATGAGATATCTCAAATTAAAACATTCTTAAACCTGAGAAATTATTCCTTCAGCTTCGGAGTGATTTTCAAATCTACAAAAGCTTCATTTCGTTTCACTTTGATCACGGTCTCTTCACCTGGCTTTACGACCTGAAGGGCATAAACATAATCATATATATTTTCAATTTTTGAGCCGCTCA
>JAYWEU010000009.1:0-2779 GCA_043779385.1 Pseudobdellovibrionaceae bacterium | reverse complement strand
TGATTTGTTAATTATTGGCGGCGGAATTAACGGTGCCGGAGTGGCTCGGGATGCAAGCTCGCGGGGTATGAAAGTGGCCGTCATTGAAGCCAATGACTTTGCTTCGGGGACGTCCTCTAGGTCTAGTAAATTAATTCATGGCGGAATCCGCTATCTAGAAAATATGGAATTCAAACTTGTTTTTGAAGCTCTGAACGAACGCACGAAGCTTTTTCAAATCGCTCCCCACTTAGTGCATCCTCTTAGATTTATGATTCCCCTTTATAAAGACAGCCGCGTCGGTATGTTTAAAATGGGTTTAGGGATGTGGCTTTATGACGCCTTGTCGTTATTTCAAACACCTGAAATGCATGAAAGACTTTCCTCAGATGAATCTTATCAACGAATGCCCTTACTGGAAAAAAATCAATTAAAAGGTTCTTACGTTTATTCAGATGCTTATATGGATGACGACCGATTGGTCCATGAAACTTTAAGGTCTGCCCATGAAATGGGTGCGATCGCCCTCAATTATGTAAAAGCTGAAAAAGCACATTTTGGTTCCAGCGGTAGAATTCAGTCCGTCCTTGTTAAAGATACATTCACAGGAAAAGAAAAGTTAGTCAGAGCTAAGCACGTTGTCGGTTCTGTGGGACCGTGGACTGATATTTTGGGCGAAGATTTTTTTCCGCAGTGGAAAAAAGTCCTCAGGCCTACAAAGGGAATTCATATCACCGTTTCTAAAGATCGGCTTCCCCTCAGCAGCGCGATTGTCATGGCGGCCGAAAAAAGTGATCGAATTGTTTTCGGCATTCCCCGACATGAAATGGTGATCATTGGAACGACCGATACAGATTTTAATCAAAACCCCGGAGAGGTTGTTGCGACCGCCGAAGACGTGAAATACCTTTTGGGAGTGGTGGCGCAATATTTTCCAGGGGCAAAGCTTAAAGCTGAAGATATTATTGCCACCTATGCTGGGGTGCGGCCACTCGTAAATGATGGTTCGTCCATTGAAGGCAAGGTCAGCCGTGAACATACAATTTGGACGGTCGCAGACCGTCATATGACCTTTGTGGCCGGCGGAAAATACACCACCTATCGCTTGATGGCCCAAGAGGTTGTCGATCAGGTTCTGAAATCTTTTTCCATGGAAGAGAAAAGCCAATTTCAGCGTCCACATACTGAACAACCCTTGTTGCCGGAAGTCAGCCCTGATTTATTTCACCAAGCCATTGCTGGTGCGAGCCATCTTGCTGAGACCTTTATGCGAAACCCTGCTGAAGTTATGACTCTGTGCGAGCGATATGGAATGGAAGCCCCTGCGATTTTAAGTCGCAATCCCTCTTATTATACTTATTGGCAGCTCGAGGCCGCTCAAGCGATCGAATTTACTATGTGTTTGAATTTAGTCGACTTTTATTCTCGCCGGGTGCCATTATTTTTAGCTCGTCAAGACCATGGCTCTGCCGTTCTAGAAGAAGTGACCCAGGTTTTTGCCGAAATGTTAGGGTGGACGGCAGAAAAAATTGAGCATGAAAAATCCCAACTTCACGTCTACATGGCGCATGAGCTTTCTTGGCAATCCAAGCTGTGAGCGCAGCGCTAAATATCTGCATTGACTCATGGTTTTACGCTCAATAGACTTTAGCCATACGAAGTCCTTAAAAAAGAGAGCTCAATGTCAATACTAGATAAATTTACAGACTATTTCACAAATGACATCGCTATTGATTTGGGTACGGCCAACACCCTTGTATACGTGAAGGGCCGTGGAATCATTCTTGATGAACCTTCTGTCGTTGCCGTTCAAAAAAACTTTCGTGGTTTGCAGAATAAAGTTTTGGCCGTGGGAAAAGACGCTAAAGAAATGCTCGGTCGAACGCCTGGCAGTATCGTCGCCATTCGTCCCATCAAAGACGGCGTGATCGCAGACTTTGAAGTGACCCAAGCGATGCTAAAACATTTTATCAATAAATCCTTGGGCGAGAAAAAAAGTTTTATTCGTCCTCGAATTATTATTTGTGTTCCTTATGGAATCACTCAGGTTGAAAAACGGGCCGTCAAAGAAGCCGCTCAATCCGCTGGAGCTCGGGAAGTTTATTTGATTGAAGAGCCCATGGCCGCAGCCATTGGCGCAGGTCTTCCGATTCGGGAAGCGAGCGGGAATATGGTCGTCGATATGGGCGGCGGTACGACAGGTGTTGCGGTGATTTCTTTAAGCGGTATCGTCTATTGTAAATCCATCAAGGTCGCTGGTGATAAATTCGATGAAGCGATTGTAAACTATGTTCGTCGACAGTTTAATTTATTGATCGGCGAACGAACGGCTGAAAATATTAAAATTAATATTGGCAATGCTTACCCCTTTGAAGAAGAAAAAACCATGGAGATCAAGGGTCGGGACCTTGTTGCGGGAGCTCCAAAGACGATTGAAATCACTAGCTCACAGGTTAATGATGCCTTGATGGATCCATTGTCTGAAATTGTTGATGCTGTCCGAACAGCCTTAGAAAAAACTCCTCCAGAGCTGGCTTCCGATATCGTTGACAACGGCATTGTTCTTACAGGTGGTGGAGCCTTATTAGCTAATCTTGATGTTCTTTTGCGCGAAAGAACAGGTTTGCCAGTTTCTATTGCCGAAGATCCTTTAAGCTGCGTGGTGATGGGGTCTGGAAAAGTCTTAGACGACCCAGAGCTTTTAAGACAACTGACCGTAGACTAGTAGAGAACTTTTCATGGATGAAATCGATATCAGGGCTTTAGCGCTATTCTTTTTCTTCGCTCTCCTTGATGATCG
>JAYWEU010000008.1:0-2780 GCA_043779385.1 Pseudobdellovibrionaceae bacterium | reverse complement strand
CAATAATGTCAAAATCGACAGATCGCATGACTGATTCTTTCTGCAACAAACCGGTTATTTACCGATACAAAATTCTTTAAAAACGCGATCCATGATTTGGTCATCGAATCTTTTTCCCAAAACTTCCTGCAAAGCCATTAAGCTTTGCTTCAAATCTAAGGCTAAGAATTCGCCTCCAGCTCCGGTTTTTAAAATCTCAAGGCTTGCCGAAATAAGTTTTAAGGCCTGACTTAAAGATTCGAAGTGTCTTGACTGCACTAACAAGACCGGGTTTTCAACATCCTGTGATCGAACTTTTTTTAACAACTTTTCCAGAATCTGTTGTCTTGCATTCTTATCAAACGAGCTGACCTGCAACACCTGGGAACTTAAAAAACCTTCCGGATCAGTCAGTTCTTTAAAATTTTTACATTTAAAAAGGGGCTCCAAGACTCGGCGGCCCAAGCTTTGCGTTAAATCTGATTTATTGACCAAAACAAAGGTCTGATCCAAATCCAAAGACTCAAAAATTTGAAGCTCTTCTGCGTCTAAAGGGCGCTGTGCTTCCAAAACAAAGAACAGAAAATCTGCCCCCTGGATCGTCGATTTTGTTTTCTCGATGCCGATTTTTTCTACAGCATCTTGGGTCTCACTTCTTAAGCCGGCCGTATCTAGTAACGAAAATTTGTGTTCTTTAAAAATTGTTTCAGCCGAAACAACATCTCGGGTTGTCCCTGGGATATCTGTCACAATGGCGCGATCCTCTTCAACCAAGGCATTTAAAAGGCTGGATTTTCCAACATTCGGGCGGCCCACCAAGGCGACGCGAATGCCGTCTTTTAAAAGTCGGCCATAATGATAGCTTTCAACAAGCTCATGTAAAGCGCCACAGGCTAAAACAAGTTTTTGCTGCAGGACCGAGTGATCGACAACATCGATGCCCTCGGCAGAAAAATCTATTCCGGCCTCAATATGGGCTAAACACCAAGTCACTTCTGATTCGATATTTTCCAAGGTCTTTGAAAGATCACCTTTCAGTTGTTGCAAGGCCACTTTCGAAGACTCTTTAGTCTGGCTTTCGATCAAACTAAGAACGCTTTCAGCCTGCACTAAATCAATGCGGCCATTGATAAAAGCGCGGTATGTAAACTCACCACGGTCGGCCATGCGGGCGCCGTCAGCCGTTAAGCTTTGTAGAATACGCTCACAAATGACGGGATTTCCATGACATGAGATCTCGACCGAGTTTTCACCAGTAAAAGATCGCCCCTTAGCAAAGAACGTCGCCATCACTTCGTCGACCTCTAATAAGCTGCCTTTTTCGATCAATAAACCATAGTAAACGCGATGGCTTTCGACATCTTCAGGCATAAATGGACAAAGAGCCCGGGCGATGGCCAAGGCTCTGTCTCCGCTGATTCTAATGACTGAGATTCCGCCGCGACCAAATGGAGTTGCAACGGCACAGATCGTGTCTTTATCACGATCAAAATTCACAAAGAACTCCTTCTACTCTTGATGGGCGTCTTGATTTGTATCAGGTCCGCCGTTAGCTGGGCCTTTTGCAGGATAAATTTTAATTTTTTTATAAAGGCCTTCTCCTAAAGAACGGCTTTTTACGCGCGGATCTTTAGAAAGATATTGATGAACAACCTTGCGATCTTTCGGAGGAAGCGCTCTGTAATAAACAGACCTGCCCTGTTCAATCGCAATTGTTTTTAAACTTTCAGCTCGCTCTATTAAAGCAGCCTCTGTTTCTTCGCGGTAACCACCACTATCCACAGTGATATTTGTTTTATCTTCAGGGAAATTGTGCTGAATCACGCGCTTAATCAGAAGCTGAAAGGCATCTAAAACCTGACCTTTTTTATCCCGCATGATTTCTTCATCAGGTCCGCTTAAATCAATCGCGATGGTTGTAAAGTCACCGTCTTTTTTTTCGGTGATATCAAAATCAAGATCCAACCCCGACTTTTCAATAAGGCCCTCAAGCGTATCCTGCACCATTGCTTCAACGTTTCCAGCTTTTGGCTTGCCGCCGAAAAGTTTCTTAAAAAAACCCGCCATTTTTATCTCCCTTTAATCTTTTACTTTTTCTTCAGTGGCATAACCTGCGCAACCACTGTGCCCTTTGATTTATCTTTAACCATAAAATACTGCTGTGAAACTCCAAAGACAGCGCTGACCAACATATAAAGTGTCAGACCGCTGGGTAAATAAAGCATAAAAACAGAGAAAATAATGGGCATAAAGGCCAAAATCTTGGCCTGTGCTGGATCCATCGCTGTTGGAGTTAATTTTTGCTGCAAAAACATTGTGACGCCCATTAAGACCGGCAGAACGAAAAATTTATCGTGCAAACTTAAATCCTGAATCCAAAACATAAAGGGCGCCTGGTACAGCTCAACACTTGAACCGATCACTCGGAAAAGAGCAAAAAAGATCGGGATTTGAAGAAGCATCGGAAGACATCCGCCCAGTGGGTTCGCCTTATTTTCCTTCATCAAAAGCATCATTTCGCGATTCATTGTCATCGCGTCGTCTTTATATTTTTCGCGCAGATCTTTGATCAGCGGCTGCACTTTTTGCATCGCTTTCATTGATTTTGTCGACATCATATAAAGTGGAAACACACAAAGGCGCACTAAAAGCGTTAAAAGAATAATCGCCAATCCCCAGTTAGAAACCAAAGAATAAAAAGCCTTCATAATCATTAACATTGGCCGCGCTAAAACAGACAACATACCAAAGTTAATAATCTGAGCAAAATCAGGATGAATGCCTTCCAAAATATCAATAGA
>JAYWEU010000007.1:0-7406 GCA_043779385.1 Pseudobdellovibrionaceae bacterium | reverse complement strand
AATTTTGTGGCGATTTTAATATTTTTAAGGGTCGAAGAATCGGATAACTGAAAAACCATTCGAGCGTAGCCTTGATCAAAAACTTTTCCTTGTGAACTTCGGGCTCTGACAGAACCTTCACAAAGGACGACTCGGTTTGTTTCAACGGCTGGACTTAAGGCTGAATATCCTAGGATCAAAATAAGACAAATCTTTTTCATACAAGACTCCTTCAGGGTCACTTTTTTAACAGACCAGAGACCTTTTGCGGCCTTTAAGGAGGGCTATTGACCCGTTGATCTGCCAAAGTGCCAATAACACAACCTACCCTTCTATAGAGCAAAGGCCTTGCCTGTCTCATTTTGACATTTATCTTTGAATTATTTTTGAATGGGCAGTTGCAAAGAATTCCAGCGCAGCATTCCGCCTTGCAGATTATATACTTTTTCAAAACCTAATTGTCGGCTGTACATCGTGGCTTGGGCCGATCTTGCACCACTTCGACAAACGAAGATGATCGTTTGGTCTTTTAAATCTGTCGCTGCGCCCTCATCAAGGAAGGCTTGCAAATCAGGACCCAAAGTCACAAGTTCAGCGCCTTTAATATGACCAAGCTCGCCCACAAATTCTTCTGAACTTCTGACATCGATCAGACGGACGGGCTCAGAAATCTGTTGGTAGACTTCAGGGATCACTTCGGGAACGCCATTGACCATTTCTATTTTAAACATAGGTTCTTTTATAGCATGGATATTTCATTTCAGACAAGACCCTAAAATTGCCAACGAAGAGCTGCGCCCGTGCTGGCTTCGATCGGCGTTAAATACTGACCTAAAATAATTTTTTTATTAAGACCAATTTTTTCAGAAACTTCGACGGCCGCCTTCTGGATACGAGCTTCATAACGAACCTCAAGATTCGTAAATCCAGAGTATTTGATGCTGGCTAAGCCTTGAACGGCTCCTACTTTCAAAGAGAAGCGGTGGTCTCTTTTATTTTCATCGCGAACAGTGACGTTCGCTCTTAATTTTTTTTCGGCTCGGTCCGTTGTTCTTGCGACGGCGGCGGATTGCACTTCCGGTGAATTCCACCAGAGCTGAAGACTTCGGTCCGCAAACTGCGTGACGGCGGTCGTGCTGTCTTTTTGACGGGCTATATTTTCTGGAAGCCAAGAACACATTTCTTGGTAGGAGTATTTTTTGTCCAGCTCTTGTTGAGGATAATCAATGCGAGTCGTCGTCGCAAGGTCAATACTTGCGATGGCTTGAAGGGGCCCCAGCAGCAGGCATAAGATATAACGTCCAAAGTGTTTCACCAGTGACTTTGATAATCTCACAGGACACATCTGTTGGCCCAAGTTGAAATTTTTCTGTCTTTAATTGATACAAAAAAGAAAAAGGCCGTTTCTTTTAGAAACAGCCTTTTTCTTTTTCTTTTTTTAGTCGATCTTAATTAACATCTTTAAAATCAGCGTCGATCACATCTTCTTCGCCTGGTTTTTTCTGTTCAGCGCCTGGTTGAGCGCCGGCAGCACCTTCAGCACCAGCTCCCGCCGCACCCTGCTTTTTGTAAACTTCAGCCGTCAACTTGTGAGTGATCGCCTGCAGCTTTTCAAAAGTCGCTTTCAAAGCGGTCAATTCACCGGCTGCTTCCAAAAGCTTTTTAGCTTCAGCCACGGTCTCTTTCGCCGAAGACACATCGCCCTCTGGAAGCTGTGCTCCCGAATCGGTGATCAGCTTTTCAGTCTGATAGATCATGTTGTCCAAATTGTTTCTAACTTGGGCGGTTTCAGTTTTAGTTTTATCTTCTTCCGCATGAAGTTCAGCTTCACGAACGGCTTTTTTAATTTCTTCTTCACTCAGACCACTTTGTGCAGTGATTTTAATTTGCTGAGATTTTCCCGAGCTCATGTCTTTTGCAGAAACACTTAAAATACCGTTGGCATCAATATCAAAAGCCACTTCAACTTGTGGAACACCCCGAGGGGCTGGCGGCAAACCAACAAGCTCGAATCGACCTAACGTTTTATTGTCCGAAGACATTTTACGTTCGCCTTGCAAAACATGGATATCAACCGCTGGCTGGTTGTCCGCCGCTGTCGAAAACACTTGCGATTTTTTAGTTGGGATTGTGGTGTTTCTTTCAATTAAAACGGTCATAACGCCGCCCAAAGTTTCAATACCCAAAGACAGTGGCGTCACATCTAAAAGTAGCACGTCTTTGACATCACCACTTAACACTCCACCTTGAACCGCAGCTCCGACAGCCACCACTTCATCAGGATTGACGGAACGATTCGGCTCTTTGCCAAAAAAGTCTTTAACGGCTTTTTGGATCGCAGGAATACGAGTCGATCCACCAACTAAAACGACTTCGTCAATTTCTGTCAATTTTAAACCGGAATCAGCCAAAGCTTTTTTACAAGCCTCTGTGGCTCGTTTAATTAAGTCGTCCACCATTTGTTCAAATTTCGAACGCGTCAGTTTCATTTGTAAATGTTTTGGACCCGATTGATCAGCTGTCACGAAAGGCAAATTGATTTCAGTTTCTTGCGAATTAGAAAGTTCAATTTTAGCTTTTTCAGCGGCTTCTTTTAAACGCTGTAAAGCCATTTTGTCCGATTTAAGATCAATGCCTTGGTCTTTTTTAAATTCAGTGATCATCCACTCTAAGATACGAGTGTCAAAATTATCTCCACCCAAGTGCGTGTCCCCGTTCGTCGATTTAACTTCAACAACACCGTCACCAACTTCCAAGATAGAAATATCGAAAGTTCCTCCGCCAAAGTCATAGATGACAATTTTTTGATTTTTCTTTTTGTCTAAGCCGTAAGCCAAAGCCGCAGCCGTTGGTTCATTGATAATACGTTTGATTTCAAGGCCGGCAATTTTACCAGCATCTTTCGTTGCTTGACGTTGAGAATCGTTAAAATAAGCAGGCACTGTCACGACCGCTTCTGTGACTTCATGTCCCAAGTAATCTTCGGCTACTTTTTTCAGCTTGCCTAAAATCGCAGCTGCAATTTCTTCAGGTGACACCAATTTATCACGCACTTTAAAGGCAATATCGTTGCCCTTTTCGGCGACAGAGTAAGGCACTAACTTGGTTTCTTCGGCGATTTCGTTAAATCTGCGGCCAATAAATCTTTTCGAAGAAAAAATAGTATTTTCTGGATTTGTGACAGCCTGACGTTTGGCGATTTGCCCGACTAAACGCTCACCGTCTTTGGTAAAAGCCACCACCGAGGGAGTTGTTCGAGCGCCCTCTTCGTTGACAAGAACTTTGGGCTCGCCGCCCTCCATGATAGCCACCACTGAGTTTGTAGTGCCCAAGTCGATTCCAATAATTTTTCCCATTGATGACTCCTTAAATTAAATCTGATTAGATATATTCTGAAACTGTTTAAATTCTCTTTTAATGTGAGGTCAATGTGAAATTCGTCAAGGCGTCCAAGGAAGGTTTTTCAACCTCTTTTTAATGAATAAATTCAATATCTTATAAATCACCCCTTAGCCAGTATGACATTTCGCTTTGACCGTGCTCATATTTACATGTATTATGAGCACATGATTAGCAGAATTTTATTTGAAACTATTAAAAAGTCCTCAAAATCGATTCTCCTTCTTGGTCCTCGCCAAACTGGTAAATCAACATTGATAAAAGGTCTTAACGCCGACCTCTGTTTAAACTTTGCCGATCAAGAAGTTTTTTTGGATCACACTCAAAATTACGGCCTTCTCCGAAATTTAATTGAAAGCACTAATGCAAAAAAGATTTTTATCGATGAGGTTCAAAGAATTCCCGAGATTTTAAATACAGTTCAGGCCCTGATTGATGAAAATCCCCATCTTAAATTTTATCTCACCGGATCGAGCGCTCGGAAACTTAAACAGGGTGGTGCTAATTTGTTGCCAGGAAGGGTGATTAATTATTCACTAGGGCCCCTGATTCTTAAAGAAGTCGATTATCTGATTTCCAAAGATGATGTCCTTTATGGGTATTTACCTGGAGTTTACGCAGAGAGAAATAAAAATATAAAAAAAGACATTTTGAATTCCTACAGCGCTAATTATATCAGCGAAGAGATTAAAGCAGAAGCACTGGTAAAAAATTTACCAGCCTTTTCAAGGTTTTTAGAGCTCAGCGCCTCGCAAATGGGACAATTTGTTGACTATACAAAGCTAGCTCAACGAGCAAAAATTTCGAGACATCAAGTTCCTAGATATTTTGAAATATTTGAAGATACAATGATTGGGAATCGAATATTCCCTGACTCAGAAATCATCGAAAAGTATGACCTTGTAAAACATCCTAAATTTTATTTTTTTGACGTCGGCATTTATAATGGCTTACAAAAGTCTTACGAGCCATCTCCCCTCCACTTGGGTCTTTTGGTCGAGCAACTTGTCTATCAGCAGCTTTTACATTCAGCATCAGCCTTGAAAAAAAATATCAAAATTAACTCGTTAAGAACACGAGGCGGTGCAGAAATTGATTTTTGGATACATTTAAATTCAAAAAAAATTGGCCTTGAAGTTAAGGCCACTGAAAAACTGATTGATGCCGATGTTCGAAATCTTGTTCACTTTAAAAAAACCGAACCGACCGCCGATTTTTTCCTTTTCCACTTTGGCAAAAATGAGCAAAAGAAAAATGGTATCTGGTGTCTTCCCATTGCCATGGGTTTCAAAGAGATTGGGCTCTAGCTTTGCTATAAAAATTCGGCCCACAAAGCTGCCAGGCGATAAATTCCTGAATTGATATCATCACTCGATATCGTGCTGACAGCTCCCTGGCGCCATTGCAAAAAAGACTCTTGGTCTTTGATACCAATTTTAAAGACGACTTTTCCTAAAGGAATTTCACTGTTCTGACAGATAAATGTTTGAATTTCATTTTCAAAATATGTCAGGCCAATAAAGGCCTGGGATAAAACTTGGCCGCGATTAGATAGATCTTCGATGGCTTCTTTGATGATGGAAATTTTTAAGTCCGACAATCCCTTAATTTTTTTTGCAAAGGTTGGCTCATTGGCGATATTTAAAAAATTCTCGCCCCGTGACCAGGCTTCCGTATCTAGGGCATCGGAATCTTTTTTTATAATCTGCGCCAGTTCAAAGGCGGACTTTAAAACATCCGGAGCCATCTGTTTTTTAGAGGAGTCTTCACTCATTTTTTCCTGCCAAACAGAGAGGACGCGTCGGCAACAGAAATTTTTTGTAAGTCCGCCAGCTGGCGCAAAAGCTTTTCTTCTTCTTTGCTAATTTTATTGGGGAAGTCGACCATCACTTGATAATGAATATCGCCTCGACGGCGACCCCTTAAGGACGGCAAGCCCTGACCAGAAAGCTTCAGAGTATCCCCAGGTTTTGTTCCCTTCGGAACTTCAATTTTCTTTTCTCCTTCAAGAGTTTCAGCGGTGACTTCGGCCCCTAAAAGAAGCTGTAGATAAGAGACTTGTAAAATCGAAAATAAATCTTCATCGCGTCGCTCAAAACGCTCGTCGTCAGCCACCCGAACTTCGACGTACAGGTCGCCACCAGGGCCCCCGTTATAGCCGCCTTCGCCTTCGCCGGTGACACGCAATCTAGTGCCGGTATCAACTCCGGCTGGAATACTGACTTTCAAGCTGCGATGGGCTTGCACGCGGCCCTCACCACGACATTTTTTGCACGGATCTTTGATCTGACTTCCTTGCCCGCGACAAGCCGGGCAAGTGCTGGCCATGGCGAAAAAACCTTGCCGTGACACCACTTGTCCTGAGCCTCCGCAAGTTGTGCAAGGGATGGGCTTTGTGCCTTTTTCAGAGCCTGAACCTTTGCATTCGCCGCAGCCTTCTTCGCAGTCAAATTGCAGCTCTTTTTCGACGCCCTTTAAAACTTCCTGCAAAGACACTTCGGTCAGATATCTAAGATCAGCCCCTCGGCGGGGATCGCTGCGGTTTCGACGTTGACGACTTTGTCCTCCGCCACCACCAAATAAATCTCCAAAAATATCACCAAAGTTAGAAAAAATATCTTCGGCATTTTGAAAACCGCCGCCACCACTTCGACCGCCCCGGAAAGCGTCAGGTCCGAAACGATCATATTGTGCCCGTTTCTGAGCATCGCCCAAAACTTCGTACGCGCCCGCACACTCTTTAAATTTTTCTAAAGCTTCGGGATTATCAGGATTTTTATCGGGATGATATTGCATCGCGAGCTTGCGATAAGCTTTTTTAATGGTGTCTTGATCGGCGTCTTTGGGGACGCCAAGAATATCGTAAAAATCGCGTGGGCTTGCCATTGTTCAAGCAATATGAATTGGGGCTGAATGCCTGTCAAGGGCGTGAATCTCAGTAATCTTCTAAGCGCTGAGTCAATTGTTTCATCAGGCGCAGCTCCCAGATACATTTATTTGCTTTGATGCTTTCGCGTTTTAGCGCTCGGTGATCGAGTGGTTATTTTTACATACAAAATAACCACTTATGAATCATATTTACATCCTTACTTGGGCGACTCCTCAAAAAAAGGACCGAAAGAAATCTCACTTCAGCAGAGCCGTTTTAATCACTTTATTCTAAAGTGTTCTTCAAAGGCCTAGCTTAGTTTTTTTCGGATTTTTTCGGTAATCTTCTAAGCGCTGAGTCAAGCGATCGATCAGATGTTGCGGTTGGTTTGTGTCTTTTAGTTCTTGCAGCAAAGCTTCGCCTAGTTCCATCTCGCCGCCTTCGGCAAAAAGCCTTCCAGATAAAGAGTAATACCAATAGGGCCCACCGTTTTCTGCGGCTTGTTTAAGCAATCTTGCGGCCTTGGGGCGGTCGTCTTCTTCATAAAGGGCGTGGTAAGCAGCTCGGCCAAGGATCGTCCAATCTTTGGGAAATCGCTCGGAGGCTTTATCGAAAATTTTTGAAGCTCCCTGGATATCTGAAATAATAACACTTAAAGCAATCGGACCCATAGAATGGGCGATGCGGAATTTTGGTGAGAGGTCCGTGATAACATCCAGAATTTTATAGAGCCAAGAGTTTGCGCGGCAATTTGTTTTATCGATTTTTTGATCACAGTAATCAAAATCTTGAATGGAGCGGACCCACAGAACATCGGCGATGGGTTCGCTGTAGCCGAAAGTGAAATGCGAAATTTGTTTTGGCGGAGCAAGGAAATGATTTTCCCGCTTGAATTCCGCGGGTCTTTGTAGATTCGCTAATATCCAAAAGCTAAAAACAACAATTCCGACTAAATAAGTCGGAATTGTTGTTTTTGAAAACTTCTTCAAATTTGAACTTATAAAATTACAGGATACCATTCGCAGTGTTGTCCAAACTCTTACTGTTGGTCATCTGCCAAGTATCAACTGTGGCGCCCACAAGTACCGCGCTTGCTGCGGCAGTAAATGTCGGACCAGCCGCTGGTGCGGCTGTCGTATCGGTAGCCGCGAGGGCAGGA
>JAYWEU010000006.1:0-7433 GCA_043779385.1 Pseudobdellovibrionaceae bacterium | reverse complement strand
CTCCGTTAATTGTCATTGAACTCTTAAAACTCTCCACCACCTTTCTCAAAACTGCAGAACAGGTCAAGGGTCTGACGCCCATAAACAAAATTTCATGACAATCCTGTCGCAATTAAAATTGCGCTCGTAAGCTTTTAATTTAGTTAGTTATTTTTAATTTACCAAAAAGAGAATGCGGAATGTTTAATCAATAACGGAAGAAATTTGACGATAACATCAAACATCTGATTGCGAATATCTAACTTCTAGCTGACTTCGATCCCGTAAGCTTTGATTTTCCGGTGCAGGTAGCTTCTTTCTAAGCCAATCACCTCTGCCGTTTTAGAAATATTTCCGCCATTTTCTTCGATTTTCTTCAGTAAGTATTCTTTTTCGAATTTAGCGCGCGCTTCTCGGAAGGTTTTCATATCTTCCGACATATCCTGACTATCGCCCGCTTCCATCAAGCCGGCAAATCGCAGATCATGAACGTCAATAAACTCTCCGGGGGTCAGAATATAAACACGTTCAATAAAGTTTTTAAGTTCTCGCACATTTCCCGGCCAACCGTACTCGCGCATTTTATCGATGGCTTTTTCAGAAAGAATTTTCTTTACATAGCCACTGTCTTTAGAAAATTGATCGCCGAAATAAGAAGCCAAAACAGCAATGTCTTCAGATCTTTCGCGCAGAGCTGGAATTTTAAAAGGAATAACGTTCAATCGATAATACAAATCTTCACGAAATTTTCCAGCTTTCATCTCTTGCTCAAGGTCTTTTGAAGAAGCCGCAATGATGCGAACATCATTTTCCACAAAGGCGCCTCCGCCAAATCTTTGATATTTTTTTTCCTGCAAGTAGCGAAGCAGTTTAGCTTGAACCGGCAAGCTCATCTCGGAAATTTCTTCTATAAACAGGGTGCCGCCAACGCCAAGATCTAGTTTTCCTTTTTTTATTTTTTCAACGCCAGGGTAAGCGCCTTTTTCAATACCAAAAATTTCACTTTCCAGTAAATCTTCAGGAATCGCGGCGCAATTAATATCAACAAAGGGGCGACTGGCGCGCGAACTCATGTAATGAATATTTTGTGCCACTAATTCTTTTCCGACGCCGGATTCGCCAGAAATTAAAACCCATGAGGGCGTCGGCGCGACCCGCGAAATAATTTGCTTGATTTGAACTAAAGCGGGAGCTTCGCCGATCAGGGCAATACTTTTTCGAAGCTTATTTAACAGCAAGACTTTTTCTTCTTTCTCCTGCTGATAGGTAATGATATTGGAGATGACGATATTTATTTTGTCGACGGAAAGTGGCTTTTCAATAAAATCCCAGGCCCCTAACTTGGTGGCTTTCACGGCGGTTTCGATCGTGCCGTGGCCAGAAATCATAACGAAGTCAATTTGCGGGTACATATGGCGAGCCCGAGTTAGAACCTCGATCCCGTCTAAGCTGCCGGGCATCCAAATATCCAAAAAAACAATATCCGGCTGAGATTCCTTCAATGCCTTTAATCCTGCTTCACCATCGGCCGCTGTTGAGACCGTAAAACCTTCGTCGCGAAGGGTGGCAGACATCACTTCTCGAATCGCGGACTCATCATCAATAATTAAAATTTTTATCAGACTGTTTTCTGTGCTCATTAACGACCTGCCTTTTCAACGTCGGTAGGAATCCACGCTGCCGATTGGGTGAGCGGAAATTCAATCACCATTTTAGTTCCCTTTGGGTCATTCGATGTGGCTCGAATAAAGCCATTATGATCTTCGACAATTCTTTTAACAATGGCCAATCCTAAACCAGTCCCACTTTCTTTTGTGCTGTAGTAGGGTTCAAAAACTCTTTGTCGATCAGCAGAGGGAATTCCTTCGCCATTATCAATTACGCTGAGCCTTGCAATTCTTAAGTCATTTTCGAATTTAGATTGCACTTTTATTTCGGGCTGATTTTCTTTTTGGCTGGCCGCGATCGCATTATCTATCAGATTGACCAAGACTCGACGAATTTGATCCGGGTCAAATTTAAAGTCTGGCAGACTAGGATCTAAATCCATCACAAATCGAATTTGACTATGTCCTTGCCTAAATAACCCCAAAGATTGTTCGACCACTGCATTTAACGATCCAACCACAGGGCGGCTTTGTGGCAACCTGGCGAACTGAGCAAACTCATTCACCAAATTTTTAAGATCATCGGTCTGCCGAATAATCATTAACGTGCACTCATCAAAAGCAGGATCTTTGATCGTTTCGCCAAATTTTTTTCTTAATCGTTCGGCGGAAAGTTTAATAGGGGTCAATGGATTCTTAATTTCATGGGCAATACGACGAGCCACTTCTGTCCATGCGGCGGCTCTTTGGACATTCACAATGGGTGTTAAATCATCAAACACTAGGATTTTTCCAATTTCCAAACCATTTTCATCTTTAAGCAACGACAGATTCATTAAAAGTGGAACTGATTCGCCGTTGATATTTACTTTGAATTCTTTTTGAATGCTTTCTATTCGGTGCTCTTGCATCGTTTTTAACATTTCGGAAAACGTTCTAAAATATTCTAGCGTCAGCAGATCCCGAACGGGCCGGCCAATAAAGACAGTGGGATCAATTTTTAAAAGCTGCCCGGCATGACGATTGATCGTTTGAATTTTTCCATTCTTATCGACTGAAATGACACCCGTACTGACGTTCGCTAAAACCACCTCAACATACTTAACGGTTTCTTTAAGGCTTGTTTCCGAACCTTCTAAATTCCTGGTCATCTGATTAAAACTTGAAATTAAAGTCGAGATCTCTTCGCTCCCTGATTTGATTTCTAATTGGGCATAATCACCGCCAGCCACCCGCCGGGTTGCAAGCCCCAGTTGCACCAGAGGGACCGCAAGCTGCCGAGCCAAATGGAAGCCAAACCAAGTGGCTGCCAAAAGAATCACAAAGGTCACAAGAAATAAAATAATCATATAAATCGATTTCAGTGGATATTCTAAAGGATTCACATCTTGAAGTTCATTGTAGGCCGTCGACACGTCATTCATCTGAGAGATCAGTGATATCGGAACAAAGCTTGAAACTACGATCGCAGCTTTTCTTCGATCTTGGCTTTTGGGGTCCCCTCTGACGGGGACAATAACACGCACTAAATTGCCATCGCCGAATTGATGAATCGTGCTGCTTTCAACTTGGTCAACAATTCCCTTTTGCAAAAAATCAAGGGCGACCGGAGGAAACTCAGTCATCCCCGAAAAACTATCATCGCTTTTAATCGCAGAAACCCGCCCCCCAAACATCGAAGGATAATATTCGACCGCATCTAAAGCGAATTCTCGGCGAAGTCCTTGCAGTGTTTCCTTGATTTTGTATTCATTCATCAACGGTTTGACTCGTGAGGCGATTTCATGAGCGAAGTGATAGTTTTTCTTTTTGGCAGAAAAATAGTATTCTTGCTGAACTTCTAAGGAGCTTCGCAGGATACTGATCATTTTAACGCTGAACCATTTATCAAAGCTAAAATTTATATAAAAAACTGAAATAATAAACATCAAGATGGTTGGAATCGTACTGAACGAAACAAATGAAGTGATCAATTTGGCTTTTAAACTACTGCCGAAGACTTTGCCCTGGCGCTCAACGAAAACTTTAACAACATTCCTGAAAATTAAAAACAGCAATAACAGCAAGATGACGATGTTAAAATTAACTAAGCCAATAAAAAAGACGCTGTTTTGAAGTTTATGACTGACACCCCAAAGACGAACCTCAAACCACCCGAAAACAACAATGATGAATGACAGTAAAAACGCAATGAAGATTTCTCGTCGGCGCTTTTTTTGTTCCAAGGAAGGCTTGGCTTCTGCAAATTCTTGCGAAGCTTCAATTTTATCTGGCATTTTTAATTCGTCGCTCGGAGTCTGGTGGGTCATTTTTTAGATTTTGAAGCTTTTTTCAATGACTTCTTTTTCAAAGGCGCCTTGAGATCTTTTAACAGGCCAATCATTTCGACCGTGACCTGCGCAGCCTCTTGGCCCTTATTGCCATGCGCTCCGCCGGCACGGGCTTCCGCTTGCAGATCATTTTCAGTTGTGATGACGCCAAAGCCGATGGGCTTTTTATATTCAAGCATCAATTGGGTGATGCCTCTTTCGACGCTGTTACAAACTAAATCATAGTGGGACGTATCACCACGAATGACGGCTCCACAAACAACGACACCATCGCAGCCTTGATCCAACAGGGCCTGTGCTGCAAGGGCAATTTCGACAGCCCCTGGCACTCGCACAGCCAAAATTTCGGCGTTGCAGTCTTCTAAGTATTGAAGCGCACCCTCTTCTAGTTTTTCAGTGATTTCGCTATTGAAGCGACTTGTGACCACTCCGATTTTGAGCTGTTGCTGTTTCATCTTGATCTCCTTTCAAACTACGCACGATATCCAGTGCGACAACTTCGACAATTTCAAGTTCAAAAGCTTTCAGACCGGTTCTTTTTTCAGGCTTATTCGTCAGCAGGCGAATTTTATGAATTCCTAAAGCCCGTAAGATTTGTGCGCCGATGCCGTAATCTTTTTCATCCATCATAAAAGCGCGACCGGCCTCTTCAGGATGAGTTAAAGATTTCACATCACTGGCCAAATGGGCGCGATTATGACCTCGAAGTAAAATGATCACGCCCTCCCCTTCGTCATCGATAGTTTGCAGGGCCGCTTCCAAAGGATTCGAGTGGCACAACAAATTTGAAAAGACATCTTTCACGTAATTATCAACCTGCACTCGGGTTAATATCGCTTTTCCCGGCGTGATTTCGCCTTTTTGCAAAACTAGATGTTCCATACCATCTAACTTGCTTTTAAAAACTCGAGCTTTAAAGTCGCCATACCCAGGTGGTAAGGGGGCAGAAAAGACTTCTTCGATCAATGTTTCATGCTGCAGTCGATATTGAATCAATTCAACGATGGTGCCAATTTTCAACTGATGCTTTTGTGCAAAGGTTTTCAAATCTGGAACGCGCGCCATGGATCCATCTTCGTTCATGACTTCACAAATCACGGCGGCTGGATTAAGTCCGGCTAATTTCGCCAAGTCGATACTGCCTTCGGTATGCCCCGCTCGCTTCAATGTTCCGCCGTGCTGGGCGCGAATCGGAAAAATATGCCCCGGCATATGGATGTCAGCCGGCTTTGCCAAAGGATTGGACGCGACACGAATCGTGTGAGCTCGATCGGCTGTGGAAATCCCAGTGGACACTCCGTAAGAAGCTTCGATACTGACAGTAAAAGCTGTTTTGTTAGGTGTTAGATTCATATCTTCACGAACCATCAGCGGCAGCTGCAATCGTTCGATCTGCTGCGGGCTAAGAGCTAAGCAAATCAAACCCCTGGCTTGCATAGCCATAAAGTTGATCGCCTGCGGAGTGACGTGATCGGCGGCCAAAACAAGATCGCCTTCGTTTTCACGATCTTCATCATCGACAAGAATCACCATCTTACCATTTTTTAAATCTTCGATCAGTTCTTCAATCGAGTTAAATGCCATGAGCACTGTCTTTCTGCCAAAATTTCCATCTTTCAAAAAGAGCTTTGGCTAAATAATCGGTTTCGATATGAACAATGGACCCCACTTCTAAGTGGCTTAAACTGGTTTGTTTTAAAGTTTCTGGAATCAAACAAACTTCAAAATCACTGACGCCCACATCATTGACGGTCAAGGAAACGCCGTGCATGGAAACACTGCCTTTTGCCCACAGGCTCGGGCGTAAAGCCAAGGGAATGTCGACTCGGAAGACTAAAGAATCCCCTTGCCAAGTTTTAGTGCGAACAGTTCCAAGTCCTTCAACATGGCCTGACACCAAATGCCCGTGCATCCGGTCGCCAAAGCGAAGGCTACGCTCTAGATTGACAGTTTTATTTTCTAATTGCGCCACTTTGATTTTTAAAAGCGACAGAGTTTCAAAACCCAAGGCGAACTGCATTTGTTGATCATTAAATTCTTCGACCGTTAAGCAACAACCATCGACGGCGATGCTATCACCAACACTGATATCATTAAAACTTTGAGGTCTTTGAACCCAAATGCGAACAAGAGAATTAAACTCCTGGACTTTCTGAATAACAGCGACCGATTCGATAATGCCCGAGAACATGGGAGGGGTTTACACTGGATTACCCCTGGAAGCAAGAAAAGCCCCGAGGTTTTAAAATTTCCACAGGGCGCTTAAGAGTTTGATTTTATAGCCTATTTTTTAACTGGAACGGGAACAGCATCGGCCATTTTTACAAGGTGAACCAAGGCTCCAGGGACGATATCGTCTTTCAGAGTATTCAGATCAATTTTAACCGTTGAAAGATGATCTCCCACATCTGTGACTACTCCGTAACCCACGATCTGCCCAGGGACATAACCCACGTAAAAGGCCGGGTCACAAACCTTGTCAGCGTTCTGCCATTGGTAGCGAGCATTTTGGAATGACACTTGATCTCCAGGCATCAAGTTGATGTCATCACCACCGACGATGGTAATAAAGTTATCTTGAACTTCTCCGGCTCGGGTTTGCCAAGGCTGAAGATCGGTTTGAGCTCGTAACGCCGAGATCGCCAATTCCAAAGCTTCTTTAGTCACTTTTGCTAAGCCCTTTTGATAATAAAATTCAGGCCCAATGCTGATCTGACCAAAGCTGACATCAAAAGCGACTTTAGTTTTGATCTGATTTTTAGTGATATTGGCAACGCGGCTGACGGTGCCGTCGATAGGATTTTTTGCTCTTAATGTCAGATCCATCTCTGCCTTATCAAAGTGAACAGAGCCACTGACATTTGAAATCGCGTTTGAACCGGAGGGCGTATAACCAACTCGGATTCCGCCGCCGGAAACCCACTCGTAGGAATTAACCACGCCGTTCAGCTTGTATTGTGGAAGACTGATCAAGCATTCGGCATCTTTTGTTGCGTACCACTTTTCAGCCACAACTCCGATTTTATGAAGCAGGCCGCTGTCCTTAGGAGTTAATCCCCCACCGATCAGTCCGCCCGTGACATCACGATTAATGACGGCAAACTCGCGAGTTCCGACTAAGACATCGGGAAATTGTTGATTGATGACGAATTGCAAATCAAAGACCTGATTGTCAGGCAAAGGAATCGGCTGAGCATCGACTTTGCCGACCTCAACGAGTCGACGCAGGACTCGACCCTGCGGAGCCGCTGCCGACCCACCGCAGTTTGTATTCCCCATCATCAGTCCAGCAAGACTCATGATCGCTGTGATTTTTAACATATTTGGTGCATTCATTGGGACCTCCGAGGTCAAAGTCGCAATTGCGACCTATACAATGGTTCGGAGTCCTGGTGACAAAGGTTGAGGTTTTTTTTGTTTTTTATAAAATGAAAAAGACCTGATCAAAGTCCTGTAAAAATATTGCACACTCCTTTGCGAACTCCCATGGCCCTGATTAAATTGTTTTATTTTTTGT
>JAYWEU010000005.1:0-7433 GCA_043779385.1 Pseudobdellovibrionaceae bacterium | reverse complement strand
CCGAAAAAGAAAAAAATCAACCAGTGGTCACAAAAGAAAAGCGGCTTTGAAAAACAAAGGCACTAGCAAATCTGCAAAAACTCTGTTCGGCGATAAATAATTTTTTTAAATTTATCATCTGATCATAAAAAAACCCGGCCTTGACCGGGTTTTTGTTTTTACTTAGCGCTTCGCTTAAGCAAAGCCGGCATTTCCTGAGCCCCGCCCTTTAAACTCCAGTTAAAAGCCATTTCCACCCAGCCTTCTTGGCCAGGGTAAAAGCGCCATTGCTTTAAAGCTTTCAAAGTTTTCCCATCCAAGTTTTTAAACCCCGTTGAATCAGAAAGTTTGAATTGGGTCGGCACACCTTCCGGAGTGACGTAAGCTAAAAAAACGACTTTTCCTTGGTGACCCAAAAGTCTTTCGTTTTGTTCATATTGAGGAAGTGGATTTCCAGGTCGTTGCCGCAAATCTTGGGCGTCCCGAACCCCTGTCGGCGTTCCGTTGGCAGCGCCTTCAGAACCCTTACCGGTCCCGGCGATGTCTTTATCGGATTTTTCTTTGGCGGCAGCTTGCGAAGCTTTTTCTGCAGAGGCTGCGGCTTGGGCCGCGCGTGCTTCTTTCGCTTCTTGGGCGGCTTTGGCCGTTGCCGCTCTTTCGCTGGATTCAGCCGCAGCAATCGCTTGAGCATCCCGAGCCCGCTGAGAAGCATTGAAGGCAGCGATTTTTTCGCCTTCCATTTCATTTTGTTGGGCCATTTGATCGGCGACTTTTTCTGTTTCGGAAAGAGCCTCTTTATGTTGATCTTCCAAATCCTTAGCTAAGGCTAAAACTTGTTTCTTTTCCTGATGATCAACTTTTGCAAAATCCTTTTTTAAATCATCGTCGTTAATATCATTTGAATCAATGGGCGCCGACTTGGATTCTGCCAACTGAGGAGTTTGAATATCATCCACATTTTCGGGCAAGCTGACCGGTGATTCAGTTTGATAAGTTTGAACTTTTGAAAGGGCCGCGCTGGGAGTCGATCTTTTGACCGCCGCCGCAGGTGCCGAGATGGCTTTAGCCACTTGCTTGACTGCTTTTGGTGGGATTGCAGGCGCCGGCGGCGGGAATTCACTTTGTTCAGCTTTGATCGGTGCTTTTGCAACAACCGGTTCGGCAACTTGAGCTTCTGTGGGCGCCGTGGCAGCGCCTGAATTTAGTAATTCAATTTCAACAGGCTCATTTTTTTTATCTTCAAACATCTGCAAAGAAGCCGCAAAGGCGATCAACACAAAAAGTCCGTGGATAAAAATACTTGTCGCCAGGAAACGACCTGATTTATCAGGGTAAAGCTCATCTTGCAGTTGCTTCCAAAGTTCGTAATTAAAATCTTTGGCTGCCGAAGATTTAACCTCTGTTTTGAAGTTCGCTGTAAAATGACCTTTGCCGTCTTGAGTGAGCTTAAATTTTTCCATGTATTCTCCCGCCAAAGACAGATACAAATCCCGGGCCGAATTTTAAGCGATCTTAGCTATTTAGAAGGGATTTCAGACGCAAAAAGGGCCCATTTTAAGAAAAACTTTCAGACTTGTTAAAAGCTTATTCGGACAGAAGTCCGGTGGGGACCTGGCCAGTTTGTAAAGCCTCGGCTAATTTTAGGTGATCAGGATGGCCAATCACCTTGATCGATTCGCTGAAGATCATGGGATCAGGATTGGTCAATTTTTCTTTTTTTAGAGCCAAAATTTTTTGCTTTAAGGACTCTAAATAATTTTTATCAAGCTGACCTTGCGCAATGGCCGTTGTGATGGATTCAAGGGCAATCACTGGCGAATCGGGCTCATTGCAATACAATAAAACTTCGATTCCGGCTTGCAGGGCCTTCACAGGAATTTCTTCGCGGCTCCATTTATTGGTCATGGCTTTCATATCCAGGTCGTCGGAAATAACAATGCCTTTATATCTTAAGTCTTCGCGGACAAGTTGTTTGATAAATTTTTCCGAAAATGTCACTGGGCCTGAAGGGTCAATGTTAGGAAATAAAATATGCGCCATCATTAACATGTCGACACGGGACTTAATCACTTTTTTAAAAGGAATTATTTCGCGCTCTTGAAGTTGTTTTAGATCGGTCTCTTCGATGGGCAGCGCAAGGTGACTGTCTAACATGGTGTTACCGTGGCCTGGAAAATGTTTAGCGCATGTGATGATGCCGGCTTTGATATATCCGCGCACTAGCGCCGAGGCATGCTTATCGACCATTTTGAAATCACTGCTCAGGGCCCGATCACCAATCACTGTATTTTTTGGATTGGTTAGGACATCTACGCAAGGTGCAAAATCCAAGTTAAAACCAACAGCTTTTAATTCCAAACCCATGCGGTAAGAAAAGTGATAAGTAACAGACGAATTATCTAAATCACCTAGTTTTTTAAGAGCGGGCCAAGGTGTGAAGGGCGCTTTTAAACGCATCACTCGGCCGCCCTCCATATCAACGCCAATAAAAAGCGGTGCTTTGTCGATCATGCGATGTCGTAAGTTCTGAATTTCTGTGCACAAGGCGTGAATCTGTTTGGGTTCTTTTAAGTTGCGACCAAAAAGAACAATGCCGCCGATATTATTTTCCACAATAAAAGTTTTTTCATCGGCGGTCAGTGTTTCGCCGGAAACTCCAATAAATAGAAGCTGCCCAATTGTCTTATTCACCCTTTGAATCCTTGCTATCAACGTTGGATTCAGGACTGCCTTTGATCATAATTTTTGGATCTGGGGGAATACCTTCCCTTTTTGTCGGTGGGGGGCCTTTATGTTGGCGAACTTCGGCGTTTAAAGTTTTAGTCACAGCATTAGCGGAACCTGCGGGGACATCGCCAAATAAGTTTGTCAGGATCGCTGTCGGGACATTAAATTTCGCAATCGCTTCCTGGGGATTAGCCACCAAAATTGTTTTAATATTCGCCGCGGGGGTATCGGTCATCAAAGCTTCGCCGGTTTCCGTCAGGTAAAAGGTGTAATTAACGTCTTTAAAAGTATTTGAAGCTTTGTAGGCTTTTAAGCCATTAAATTTTTCTTCTTTTCCGATGATAGCAACGCCGTCATAAACTTTGGCATCTTCTTCGGCGATGGCCTTATAATTATATTTGGTTTCAGTTTTTAAGCCGTCGGGACTTCTTAAAATCAGGTAATAAAGGAAAATCGCAAGGCCGGTTCCTTTTGGCAGATCTGAAATTAATTTTTTGCTGGTTTTGCCCTCTTTCATCACGCCGGTCATCTTCTGACCTTTGAATGTCGCTTCAATCGTTTTTGGCTTTTTATCGATCAACGAGACATATTGATAAGAAATGGGTTTCAAATCTTGATCGGCCACGGCTTTTAGGCTTTCAAGAATATTTCCACCTTGTTCTTCGGTTTTAACCAAATAGGTCGCCTGGAATTGCTTTTTTCTAGGATCAAATTCATAACGTAGAACGGTATAGCCAACGTGCAAGCCATTCAGAATAATTTTCGAGTAGCCTTCAAACAAAGTATTTGGATTTGTCGCTGTCGTCGCTGATATTTTGGCTGGTGGTGAATTCAGCGGCGTGCTTTTAATCTGAGCCGAAGCTAAAAGGGGCGTCGTGACCTGAATAAAAACCAGTGCAGCGATACAAAAATTACGGACCATCGTCGAGTCTCCTGAAGGGATGTTCTGATCAAAGTCTGAGTGAGAGTTTATTGGAAGTCAAAGAGGCTCAAGTCGAGTATAGTTATGGCTGGGAAAAACAACTATGATTCGCAAAAATAAATTCAATGAAAAAGGTCAAGTCGCAATCTTTGTGGCTTTGATTTTTCAACTGCTCTTTCTTTTTTTCGCGATGATTATTAATGTTGGTCTTTTAATTCACCATAAAATTAATTTACAGAACTCTGTGGATTTGGCGGCTTATTACGGGGCGATGAAGCAGGGCGAAAGCTTAAATGCGATTGGCCATATTAATTATCAAATTAGACAGAGTTGGAAACTGCTTTCGTGGCGCTATCGGCAATTGGGCACGGCGGGGAATTTTTCGCCGGCTCATCCTTTCGACAAACCTAATATTGAAATCTGCAAAGCGGCGAACTGTAGTGCAGAAGCTGTTTTACCAAATGATCAGTATAAAATATTTTACGATTCTCCCGCCTTTTGTATTACCTACGTTCCTTTCCGTCCAATGCCCAGGCGAGAAAACACGTGCATGGCATCTGAAGAGAACAAAAAAATACCAGTTTTTGAAGCCCCAAAAGTTTATTTCCCCCTTCTTCGATCAAGCTCGCTTCTTAAAAACATGGCGGATGCATTTTTAAAATCAATGAATAACAAGTGTAAGTCCTTCGGAGCGATGAACTATATTATGCTGGGCCGATTTGTTTTGGCCTTTTCAAAAGATCAAGCGGAAAGAAAGTTATTGATGCGCCACTTGGCCCTAGGGTTAAGCGAAAGTAAGAATGATTTTTTTGATCTAGATGGTGAGAGCGGCAAGGACGGAATGATAGAGACATTAGAAAGAAATATGACAAGACCAAACAAAGAAGGATTTAATAGAAGTTCTGACGTGGAAATTTTTAACGCACTAGGAAGTGATGAATGTAATGCCTCTGGAAGAGACACCAATTCCCCGCCGAAATTTTTAAGTGAGGTTAAAGTGTATCCTGGATTCACATATACGGATACTTCGTGTAAGGAAGCGGTTCAAATTCAAACAGTAATTAGGACTTTTGATGATAAAGAAACCCCCAATGGATTTCCATACTCATATCACCAGGGAAATCCTGATTTTGATAAAATGATCGAATTGGTTAAGCCCTATGTTTCCAACTACCCATCAGCGCCTTATAATTTCTCCTTAGGTTATGAAAAGAACCCATGGTGCATGTCCTACGTTGGAATTGCCGCAAAAACTACGCCGAAAATTCCCTTTGCACCCTTGGGTGGTGTAACATTAAAGGCTAGGGCTTTTGCAAAACCATTTGGCGCAAAAATCGGCCCATGGTACGGCGATTCATGGCCAGTAACAAGTCCGCGATCTGTTGATTCAGAAGGACATCGTTCTGATAACCTTTTGCCACCTCGGGTAGAAGACTTTGCTTCATTGGGCCCAGTGAATTCAGACATCCGGAGATTTACAAATTACAGCAAATATCCAGGTGATAAGTTTGGTTTAAAAAGTCGCCTGACTTTGGGACAATGGGGACAAGCCATCTTTGGGTTGGATAAGGAATTCCGTAAGGGCATCTACACAGAAAACAATAATATAACGACTGGTGCTGATCAAAATCCTGATAACGCCGATGCGCCTAACTTTCACCACTGGGATGATGTCGGATTAGATTTTAAAGATACAAAGCACGGGGACATCTTAGCGTGGGACGATAAGATTCGCGGAAAAAATCCGATGCGTCGGCTTGAAACGATTGCTATTGCGCCAGATCTTTTTGATATCACTTATTATTCGATTGAAGGTGACTTCTTCAATCTTTATTTCAAACGAATTCGGGATGGCTTTCTTGTAAAGCGGCCCGGTTATGATTTTCTCCCCCGTTCGGATTTAGGTTCGCGGGTGGGTGATTCAAGTTTGGAATCATTTTCAATTAAAGATCAAATGGCCATGGTCAGAGAAGCTTCACTGCAGGCGAATCGTTTAGATATAAATAATAAGTTAACTTATATCGTCGTGCCACCGGATGCGAATCAAAGCGGCAGTAAAATTGCGCCGTTACTAACATCTTGGGTCAGTAAATCAATTTCTGATTACAGTCTCAGTCGAGAAGTTTTTGCTCATTGTGATACGGCACCCGCGGCGGATTCGCCGACCAGTGGAAACTGCGTGGGCCCCGGGCGCACAGGGTATTCTGTGAAGTTGGTGTCAGAAGATTATTTAAAATCCACATCTCAACCTATTGGCGGACCTGGGACCTCAGGTCGAATTAAAAACCCACCGGATTTGGATTTGTTCGATAAAATTCTAAAAGCAAAATAAAAATTCAAAGCTGAGCTCTAACACCACAGGCAGAAAATCTTAATTTTAAAAATACTCAATCGATTTCGTTTAAAAACATATGGCAAGCTAGCAACCTTGAAAAGTGTCTCGTTTTGAGATTCCTGCAGTTATTATCAAGAGAATCATCTGGTCTTACGATAAGATATTAGAAGCGGGGGAATTCATGAGCGCATCTATTGTTTCCAAAACTATAGTGGTTTTGCCATTGATTTTTTTCTTTGGCGAAGCCCAAGCTCAAGATTTAGTTGGCGCTGCCAGAGACTCAATGGGAGTAGCCTCGCCTAGAACAGACTCCGCCACGCCATCCGCCGGAAATAATACAAGCCCTGCTGTTGCTGTTAATACTGATGCCGCAGTGGCTGCGTTTGATAGTTTGAAATGCTTGAAACTTGAAGCCGGAAAGGGGTTAGACAACGAATGGCCAAAGGCCGCCGATGAATTCAATTCAGAGGCAAAGAAATGCTCATCAAGTTTTCCTTCAGCTTTTCAAGAGGCTATTAAAAAATATTCGGCCAGTCGTCAGGCTTGCATTGATAGGAATCAATTAGCGGGAAGAAATTGCTTAGAAAAATGCAGCCAGCACATCCAAGAGATGGTTTCAGGAGCGCAAGTTCTTCTTACCGGAATGAGCCAATTTTCAATTGTTGAATCTTGTAGTAAAATGGGTCAGGCCATGAAGCTTGCGCAAATGGGAATGAGCGCATTTACCCTTGCTTGTGGAGCGCAAAAAGCTCTTTGTGAAAATTCTTGTGGGACGGCTATTGAAGCCTTAGAGACGGCAAAAAAGATTTTGAATCAGCCGATTGTGCCGGATCCAGATAAAGTTGGTTGCGAGACAGCTCTTGCAGATAAGCAGTCAAAATTAGTAACACTAGGCGAAAATGAATTAGCGCCTGAAAATAAAGTTTCAATGGCTGGAAAAAAAATAGAATGCACTGGATACGCAGCTAATTTAGCGGCTGCTGGTTTGGGAATTCTTTCTGCTATAAAACAAGGACGACAGGCGAATGCTTGCGAAAAAGCGACGAATGGAAGTCAAGTAGCCGCTGCCGACCCTTGCACAGTTCCCGCGACAAAAGATTCTCCAAAATGTATTTGTAAAGCAAATCCCCGTTCGCCAGGTTGTGAATTAGCAACGAATTTTTCAAGTGATGGGAGTGGTGGTTTCGGGCAAACGGGTGGTGGACAGCCGGCGGCTGGAATTATTCCAGGTGGCGGTGCCGGCTTAGGAACTAATTCGGGGATTTCAGACTTCAAGGCTGGCGCGGAAGGGGCTAAAGGTGCCGCAGCTCCTATTGGTGGTGGGGGCGGCAGTGCAGGCCTTGGTGGCGGAAATAGTGGTAGTAATGATGGGCGTGGCGCGGCAGACGCAATTACAAAAATGAACACTGGAATTTATGGTGGTGAAGGCGGAGGCGGTGGCGGAGCCTTTGGCGGGCGCGGTGGAGGCGG
>JAYWEU010000004.1:0-2807 GCA_043779385.1 Pseudobdellovibrionaceae bacterium | reverse complement strand
GCGTCGGGCAAGACTTAGTAGCGATGTGTGTGAACGATTTGATTTGCACCGGTGGCCGGCCCCTGATGTTTCTTGATTATTATGCGACAGGAAAACTTGAACAAAAAGCAGCCCGAGAGTTTCTAGCCAGTGTTCGCAAAGCGTGTTTCGATTCGGACTGTGCTTTGGTGGGCGGCGAGACCGCCGAGATGCCCGGTGTCTACCATGGAAAAGATTTTGACTGCGCAGGGTTTGCTGTTGGTGTTGTTGATGCTGATAAAACATGGGGTCCGCACCGAGTCCAAGAGGGCGATGTCTTAGTCGGACTTTCAAGTTCTGGATTTCACAGTAACGGGTACTCTTTATTAAGAAAAGTTTTCGCTGAAGATTTAGAGAGCCATAAAAATCTGTTGCTGACACCGACAGCACTTTACGTAAAAGTCACTCAGCAGATTCAAAAAGAAATCGACGTGCATGCCGGGGCTCATATTACAGGTGGTGGTATTGAAAACCTTCCACGCGTGCTACCAGATCATTTAGGCATTACGATTCCGCAGATGTGGGCCTTGCCCGAAATTTATCAACTGGTGAAAGCACGCACGGGCCTATCGACCTTTGAGCTTTTAAAAATTTTGAATTGCGGAATTGGGTTTGTTTATTTTGTGCGGGCTGATCAGGCCGCTTTGACTTTAGAGATCGCTCACAAGTTTGGTATCAAGGCGCAAAACCTAGGTTATGTTCACGTGCGGCAAGGCGACGCCCAGGTGACTGTCACAGGAATCGGAGAATTATGCGAACCGCGATCATGATTTCTGGTCGTGGCTCGAATTTACAGGCCCTTCTGGACCTGGCCTCATCTTTAAGAGTTTCCGTAGTCGTCAGTTCGACAAGTTCGGCTCTTGGTCTGCTTCGAGCTCGTCGAATAGGCCTACAAACTTTGATTTTAGATGCAAAAATAGATTACAAGAAATTAAATTCCGAATTAGAAAATCGCGGCGTTCAAAAAATTTTTCTGGCCGGCTTTATGAAGATTATTCCAGTTTCATTTGTAAAACAGTGGGAAGGCCGCATGATTAACATTCATCCCAGTCTTTTGCCCCTCTACCCAGGGCTTTCGGCTTTTGAAAAAAGTTTTGTAGAAAAGAATCATTTAGGAGTGACTCTTCATCAGGTGACGGCAGAACTTGATGCAGGTCCAAAACTTCGACAAATTCGCTTTTTTGAACAATCAAAATGGACCGAGGCGAACTTAGGTCTTTCAGAGGCCCGCCAGCGTCTCAGTTTCACAGAGCAACGGCTGGTCCGAGAGGTTCAGCATTTATGGAAATAGCACCCTTGGATGTTTTTATTGTATCGGCTTTTGGACGTTGCGATTGGCTGGCTGTCGAACTAAAAACACTTGGCTTATCAGTTGCGTTGATTGACGTTTCGGCAGATTTGGGAAATTGGCCCATGGAAGATGTGACGGGACCTTTTGGTCTTTTTATGTTAGAAAATTATCCGCAAAGTTTTCTTGAATACATTTCCCACATTGGTCATCCTACCGCCGTCGATTCAGGGTTTACAATTTGGACGGGCGATGGTCCCATTGAGATGAAATCGTCGGTGACGGCCTATCGATTTGCACAGCTGGGCCTACATCCAAAAATGCGGGATCTTTTAACAGCTCATGAATCTTTTTCGGTAAAAGATAAAAATCAATTAGAGGCAATGGCTTTTCAGGAAATCTGGCCGCTGCAGTTGGCTTGCCAACTCTCGTCCACGACATTTAGAGCAAAAAGAACATCTTTACTTAACGACGGGGCTTTGCCGTTGATGAATTCTTTTTTTGTTAACCGGCCTACTCGCGATGGTTTAGAGCGATCCTTAAAGTGGGTTGAAAGTCACGGGGTCCATGTTTTTAGAAATTCTCAGATCGTCGATATTGCCATGGCCGGAAGAAGGCAACTGACAGGAATTGAACTTCAGGGTTCTGAGTCAGGATTTTTTAGATTTGAAAATTTTGTATCTAGTTTATCCAGCGAGGAAACATTTTTCTTAAATGAGCGAATGGGTAAAAAACTATTTCCTCAAGGTGCTATTGACTGCAGTTGGTCTTGGATGCGTTTTCGTTTAAAAGTTGAAAATTGCGTTGAAGTCAGCTCGCTTCCGCAAGCTGTCTGTTGGATGATGGATGTAATGGAGCCGTGGACTCATGAAAATCTTTGCCTGCTTGAGAAAACGGCTTTGCCTCAGAACCTCGATGCCTGGGTGAAGCTTCCGACGGTGCAAAGATTTAACAAAGATTATTTGACCAGTATCGGTCAGAAGATCGTACAAAATTTCGAAGAAAAAATCCCCTTATCGAAGCCAGAAATTCTGACTTATCCTCAGCCTTATTATTATACTTATAAAGAACTTGGCCCGACTCGATTTCCAGTTTACTTGCCAGAAGATGCAGCTTCTAGGGGTTCCTGCTTTTTTAAAAACTTTTATCGTGATGGCGTCGAAGTGGCGGCCCAATTTTCGCTCGACTATCAGTTTAAATTTCAAGCTCAGTTGCGAGATAAAATTATTCAGCAGTGGCAGCAAACGCAAAACAAGAAAAAGGAGCTGATCAATGATTGATCGCTACACTCGACCTGAAATGGCCCTGGTCTGGGATCAGGATGCAAAGTTTGGCAAAATGCTTGAGGTCGAAATTGCCGTGGCGCAAGTTCAAGCCCAAATGGGGATTATTCCTCGAAAAGCTGCTCGTGAGATCACTCAGAAGGCCCGTTTTAGTGTCAAACGCATCCAGGAAATTGAGCAAATCACAAAACATGATGTGATTGCTTTTGTCAGTAATG
>JAYWEU010000003.1:0-2814 GCA_043779385.1 Pseudobdellovibrionaceae bacterium | reverse complement strand
ATTGAAAATCATCCACCACCTTGTCGTCAAGATTCCGGAAACATCTTCATTAGATGATCCTTTTTTTAAAGCGACGGTCGGGCAGTATTTAGAAAATAGACAAGCTTTTGGAGCTTAAGTTTAAGGCTCTTGTCCTTGCTTTGATAAAACATAATTTTCGCGAATCCAAACTCTGACATGTTGGAGGAAGATATCCTGCATTCCAAAAAATACGAAATGGTTTTCAAACAACCCTTTTTCAGCTTCATTCTCTTTATTAAAATTACAGGTGGCCAGCATCACAGGCTGACCAATCTCCATGGGAAACCATAAAATAAAACGCCGGAATGAGCCTACGGTGATCGCACGGTAATAATTCATCACCAGCCCCGCTTCAGACATTTCTGTCACTTGAATCGTATTGCCGACTTCAAATTTTTCTTTTTTTACGTACTGTTTAATTTCGATGGGGCTGGTTGGATTTAAGGATGGAATTTGGAGGTACATCATTTTCAAAAAATAACTACGCTCGACAGGTTTATAAAAAATATTTGAAAATACTTTTCCTAATAACCGCAGGCTTGTGTCATTTTTGCGATGCTTGGCTAGGACCATCAGCTCTGGCTTGTAAGCCGCTTGTTCTGTGGCTTTAACCCTTTTTTTCAAGCGCTCCAAAATTAGATTCCATGGGGTCAAATCATCTTCACGAAGAAATTGCTCGTGAACTAATATACCATCCACTTTTTCGGGCATCCGACTTTGAGCGACTTGCCATTTCTGGCGTTCCGCTTCTGTCAATTCAGCAAACGTCAGCTCGACAGTATTTAGGACTCCGTCTTTTAAATTTTGGTGCGATTCAAGACGAATAAAATAATCTTGGTCTTTATTATTTAAGGTCAGAATTTTATCATCCAACGGATTCATGGTTCCTTTTACCATTTCCAGCAGCTTGTTTCGCTCCTGACCTAACATCCATTGAAAAAATTCAAGCTTTTGCAACTCAGAAGGAAAAAAGCCCAGTAGGGTCTGAGCGGCAGTGACTTCTGGAATTGTTTTTATCAATTTTTTTGACGTCACCTCAAACTGTAGTTTCATTTTAACACCGCCTGGAAAGGCCGGCGCTGGCTTGACGGCAGGCGTTTGCAAAGCTGGATCTAAATCAACTAAGAATTCACCCATACTTTTGTAGGCTACAATTTTCACATTTGAAAAACTTCTTTCCAAAGATCCGGCCAAAGGCGCTGGACCAAATTCATCTGGATCAATAACGACGATATGAACTGAATTGGCCGACTGTTCCGGTCGCCATTTGAAATCGAATTCTAATTCATTTTTTAGCGGCGCATTTTTTCTAAAATCAATTAATTGTTCGGGCTCAACCCCAAAAAAGGTAAATGCTGAACGAAAAACTTCAGCTAAAGTTGGATGGGGCTCGCACCGAGTACACCTGGCAAAAGCATTGCGCGTTTTCCCTGATTTGAAAACATCACTATAGTATTTGCTGACGGCGCCCACTGGCAAAGGTCGACTGCTCAGGGTGATAAATCCAATGTCAGAGCAGGCTTCGACTTCGACATCTTTCAACATTTCTATGATGGCCGATGTTTTCATATTATGAAGGGTGTTATTGCTGGGTGGATGTCGTCCACTGATCGCAAAAATTAAGTGCTGCAATAAAATCAGTTTTTCAAAAGGTTTAAAAATCACATTATTAATTATTCGATCTTCCACTGTTTCGATCTCAAAACCTGGATTATCAAATGCAGAAATGACGATGGCCGTCGGATCTTCTTTGGTGCAAAGGCCTTTTTGCACAAACAAAGCTTGGGTTTTTTTTAATAAGGGCAAATGTTTACTTCCCAAAATATCATTATCACTGATCATCAGGACCAATTGATCAGCTTCAGTGGACTTTGCAGCTTCTGCTCCCTCGGGCAATGGGGTTCCTACAAGGTCGGCTCGCAGTCCGTCGAAATTGATTGGTTTGATTCCCCCTTTGGAAATTGCTGAAACACCGTCTTTGGATAAAACCTGAATCCATTTCGCAAAACTCTCTAAATCTATAAAAATTCGGGCTTCCAGCTTGGGATCAATTTTCTGCAACGATTCTAAAATCTCGTTAATAAATCGACGGTCTTTTTCAAGAATATAAACGAACTTCATCCTCTGATTATTTCACAGTTCGCTGGCGAACAACAGAAGGGCCCTTTCAAAGGTCCAGTTGAAGTCCTTGATAAAGAATTTGACAGCCTAAAGCCTGAAAAGCTACTTTCGCCCTCATGAAATCTCAGAACCAAAAGATTGTTTCTAAATTCGGCGGCACCTCCATGGGGGATGCGTCCTGTATGCTTCGAAGCGCTCAGATTTGCTTAATTCGAAAGTCATGCCTCGTCGTTGTTTCAGCGACCTCAGGAACGACGAACCTTCTCCTAGAATTGGGGCAAAAAGCCGAAGTGGGAGATTGGCTTGAGGTCGAGAGAATTTTAAAGCTTGTCACAGATAAGCATTTAAAGATCGCTCAAGATTTAAAGATCTCACAGCCTCCCCTTGCCGCTTTAAAAGTGATGTTAGAAGAAATGGCTTCAATGGCGAAAGGGATTTTTCTTTTAAAAGACGGTAGCATTAAAGCCATGGATACGCTTGTCAGCCTTGGCGAAAGAATGTCATCGATCCTTTTCGCTGAAGCACTTCGGCAGATTCAAGCATCGTTCCAGGATCAAGAAAAAGTGACTTGGATCGATGCTCGCGATTATATCATTACGGATCATCAATTCGGGAAAGCGCGTCCGCTGGTGGACCAGATTGCAGAAAAATGCAACCGCCTGCAAGGCTCCA
>JAYWEU010000002.1:0-2850 GCA_043779385.1 Pseudobdellovibrionaceae bacterium | reverse complement strand
TTCGTTTTCGTCAGGGGCTAGATGGATTTCGAGAAGAAGGATTTGCCACAGAAAGCTTATGGCACGACTTCCTTACTTTAGCTTTACAACTTGGTCTCTGGTCTGCGGCTAGGCCCAGTGGAGTAGAAATTGTGACGGAGCAGGATATTCGTAGATTTTACCGCAATGAGCTCCCGTACTGGTTGCCATCAACGGAACTACATAGGTCAGACGGCTTTACCAGATTCAAAGGAGACAGCGGACATACAATTGTTTCTTTTGAAGTTGAAATCAGTAGAAAAGCTGTGGATCGCTACGACCCTGTTTGCCAGTATTATCAAAAAAATACAGATATTGATCTTGTTGTTTGGTTGATTAGAGATATGACTTTGATGAAAGTAATTCAGGAAAGAATAATTTTATCAGCTGATAGTTTAAACCGACACGGCTTTATCCTGCTCGAAGACTTTAAAACCAACTTTTGGGATGCTGAGGTTTTGATGCACCAAAAGGGGTCGACCAAATTTGTAAACCTGATGTCGGATCTTGTAAGTTTACCCGTCGAAACAATATCGGAAGCCTGTCGGGAGAATTTAACTTTGAATTTCGAGAAAATACTCTCAAGTAATTGATTTTTATAATTATTTTCCTGGATTCGAAGTCAGCGTAATTTCTATGACTGGCTACCCCTACGGGGTCGTTTCAAATAACCTTAATTTTATCGGAGAACCTATGAACTATATCAAGTTCCCTCTGGGAGCCATTGGATTCCTATTCCTTGCGGGCTGCGCACACTCAAGCAAGCCAGCAGTCACTATCGTGGGCGCGGATAAGTCGCCGCCCAAACTTACAAAGCCAATAGCTCGCCGAATATGGATTGAGCCACAAGTTCTTGAGAACGGCTCGGTCTATGTCGACGGCCATTGGAAGTACATCGTTCAAAAGGAGTCAACATGGACGAAGTAAAGAAAAAACCAAAAGCTGACAAGACCGTGATTCCGCCAGACCGAGTGACGCTGAGTCCGGTCATCAGTCAAAAATTGAATACCTGGATTGATCAACTTAATGACAAATTTAAGGGGCTCATCGAAATCAATAAGTCGGATCTAACCAACTATTTTCTGGAAAAGCAGCCCGACATTTTGAATAGAGATCAGGTCGAAAAGATTAAGATCGCCCATTATGATGAAGTTCGTTTTATGAGTTGGGCTTTGCAAAAAATGAAAGAGTCTAAAAAGGCCGGCGAGATTCTTTCACTAAAAGATCTAATGCAATTGTCTCAGACTAAAACTAGCGATGACATTAAAAGCACAAAGAAGGTCAAGAGCGCAGAGTCATCTCGTATTGCCTCACAAATCAAATCTGTTGAGTCTGAAAATACGAACCATGAAGTTCCTGCAAAGCCTGATCTGGCCTAAGTTTTCGGCGATTCCGCCCTCTCAATTTTATTGAATTTTTCTGGAGAATACATGAAACTGATTTTAAATAAGTCACCTGTTTCGGGTGATGCGTTCTTTGAAAATTTAGCGATAGACACAGTTTGGTTTTCGACCCTCGATGCGGCCAAATTTTTAGGAATTTCACAAAATGCTCTACGAATTTTAGTTTGCAGAGGAAAAGTGAAGTTTTATAAACTTGGCAGACGACTAAAATTCTCGAGGCCTGATTTGGAAAGCTTACTCAAGAAAGGAACTTGAGTATGGCTATTAAAAACTACACCAAGAGCGGGAAAAAATTATTTCTCGTCGAAGTGAAGGCAAGAGATTTAGAAGGAACGCAAATTTATCGAAGTCGACAAGGAATCACTTCTGAAAGAAAAGCCGAAGAAATTGAGTTTGAGTTAAAAAAAGAAGTCGAAGCTCTAGCCAATCAAAAGCCAATATTAAGTTGGGAAAAATGGCTTGATATTTTTTTAGAGGCCATGAAATTTCGATTTAAGCCCTCAACTCTTTACTCTTATGATAAGTGTTTGAAAAAGCATGTGAGTCCTCTTTGGAAAGATTTTAATCTTTCCTCGGTCACGAAAGCAGATGTTTATAAATTAGTTTTTGAACAACTGCCCGACGGGACCACTCTTCATACAAGAAAATCAACATTGAAGCTTGTTAGAAGAACTTTTGAACATGCTGTTCACGAAGGCGTTTTGAGTATGAATCCCTGTGCAGGACTTGTTGTGAAAGTGTCACCACTGGAGCAAAAAGTTTTAAACAAGAATGAAGTCGAAATTCTTTTACGAGAAGGCCGAGTTTCAAATCATCCATTTTATCCGGTGTGGGTTTTAGGCCTTGAATCCGGAATGCGCAGTGGAGAAATGTTCTGTCTTCTTTGGACCGATGTTGATTTTGACAGCCGAATGCTTCATGTCAGTAAATCATGGAGCAGTAAAAACGGGATCAAAACGACAAAGTCCGGCAAATCCAGAGTGATTCCAATAAGTGATGATCTTTTTCAGTTCCTCAAGGAACTAAAGCTGAAATCTAATCCTGATTCGGTCCATGTCCTTCCAAGGCTGACCGAATGGGCACGTGGTGATCAGGCTAAAGTTCTGAGAGCTTTTTGCACAGCAATTGGCATTACGCCAATTCGTTTTCATGATCTGAGAGCGACCTTTATCACCAACTTACTTGCGCAAGGGGTCTCTTTAGCGCGAGTCATGGCCGTGGTTGGTCATACTCAAATCGACACAACGAACATTTACTTGCGAAAAGCTGGAGTGGATTTAAAGGGCGTCACGAACGAACTGGGTTATTCGATTCCGCACTACGAAGAGGGTCAAGTGCTTAAGCTTGCAGACTACAGGGGCGCTGAATGAGCGCCTCAGTCAAATATGCAGACTTTCTTGACCGCTTGGTAGGATTTGGTAGGGTTCAA
>JAYWEU010000001.1:0-2856 GCA_043779385.1 Pseudobdellovibrionaceae bacterium | reverse complement strand
AATAAAATTTAGAAATAGTTTTTGATAAGAAGCACTTTCGGGATCTGCAGAGTTATTTAAATTCTTTTTCCAGACGTTTAAGATCTCATCTTCAGAGTAACTACTGCCAAGTCCTCCGTTGGGATTTAAAGACATGACTCCGCCAGCACAATCCAACATAAAACGGACCGCTAAATGGCAATTCGAAGAAGACCAATTGTAAACAAAAACAGGTTGCCAGTCTGGCGCGATAACATCTTGTCTGTCAGAAAATTTTGAAACCAAACAAAGAAATTTTTCAGTGAAGGTTTTTACTGCGATCGACTCGGGTTGATAAATAGCTTTGCAAACAGGATCCGAAGTTAAGTTGGGCAGAGAAGGGTCGGGAGTTCGAATCGTGGCATAGCCGCCCTGAATTGCATTTTGCGTGTAAGAGTAGGGCATCCCAAAACTTTGCTCCTGATAAGCGAGCCAAGTATGATCAAAACCCAGCCATCCGATGGTGGGTAAAGCCGCTACGCACTGCTGAACTTGTGGATTTGAAATAAAATGTGAGGGCGGTGGAATATCTAAAGTTTGTTGTGAGAAAGCGTGTAGACTTAAAAATAAGAACCAACTCATTTGAGACCCCCAACAAAATTCTAGGCGTTCTTTTTTACCTGACCTTGCAAGTCCGCTAAGTTAGAATTTTCCTATCTAAAGGTAGGTTGTTATGAAGTCAGATCATGGTCAAGTTTATATTCTTTCTAGTGCGCGCATTCCTTTTGTGAAAAGCATGACCTCTTACGGCGGCTTGACGCGCAAAGAATTAATGGTGGCTTCTTTAAATGGTTTGATTGATCGCGCAAATCTTAAAGGACAAAAAATTGATGATGTTGCTTTAGGGGCGTTAATGAACAGTGCTAGCGATTGGAATTTAGCTCGTGAGTGTGTGCTAGAGACTTCGCTGCATCCAGAATCTCCAGCCTATAATGTCCAACGAGCTTGTGGCACAAGCCTGGAAACCGCATGGCACATGGCTATGAAGGCCCATATGGGATCAATTGATTTGGGTATTGCCGGCGGCGTTGATACAAATAGCGATCTTCCGATTGAAGTTTCAGACTCGCTAAGAAAAGTTTTACTTAATTTGAATCAATCAAAAACTTTTGTTGAAAAAATAAAATCTTTGTCAGGACTGTCAATAGGAAGTTTAAAACCTAAAGCGGCCAGTGTTGAAGAGCCCAGAACATTATTATCGATGGGTCAACATTGCGAGTTGATGGTGAAAGAATGGAAAATTTCTCGTGAAGAGCAAGATCAGGTTGCTTACAACAGTCATATCAATGGTGTAAAAGCTTATGAGGCTGGATTTTTTAATGATCTTGTCGTGCCATTTCATGGGCTAAAAAAAGATGGAACTTTAAGGGCTGATACTTCGCTGGAAAAGTTAGCTCAACTAAAACCAGCCTTTGATAAAGTAGCAGGCACTTTGACGGCGGGAAATAGTTCTCCGCTGACGGATGGTGCGGCTTGTCTTCTGATTGGGAATGAGCGTGGCGCCAGTCGTGTGGGATTAAAGCCGATGGCCCAATTTATCGACGTTCAAGTGGCTGCGGTGGATTTTGTTCATGGGGCAGGGCTTTTGATGGCACCGACAAAAGCAGTGGCGCAATTGCTCACTCGGAATCAATTAAGCTTTCAAGATTTTGATTATTTTGAAATTCATGAAGCTTTTGCAGGACAAGTTCTTTGCAATTTAAAAGCTTGGGAATCAAAAGAGTATTGCCAAAAAGTATTGGGACTTTCATCGCCGATGGGTCCCGTGGATCGCAAAAAATTAAATGTCGTGGGCAGCAGCTTAGCTATGGGACATCCTTTCGCAGCGACCGGCGCACGAATCGCTGGAACATTGGCAAAACTTTTACAAAGTGGTGGAAAAAAGAGAGGTCTAATTTCTATCTGTACAGCTGGTGGAATGGGCGTTGCCGCCATTCTAGAGTCCGTCTAGTTATTTCTAGACCGGCCCTAGACTGTACAAAAACCAGCTCTGAAAACATCCTAAAGGTCTATGCGAAAATGTTTGTTAGCCTTCGCCTTTATGATAGTTTTTACGAAAGCCCTGGCTGTGCCGCCGGATTGGTCTGAGGGTCATATTGTTCCAGTCAATGGGCGTGCAAATCCTTATGAATTAGATGCTATTGACTGGCTGGCGGCAAATACCGCGGGTCGATTGCATGCGCAAATTTATCCAGTGGAAATCACAGGATCTCTACCGCCCTATCAACCCATTCGAAACTTAATTGAAGATCAGAATCAGAATTTATTTCGACATTGGATTTCTAAATTTGTTCGTGGTGTTTCAAAGATTAATTCCTTTGATGATTTAGCGGCCGGATTGGGTTTACATCCTTATCCTTTAGAGACAGATACTGGTGTTTATGCGGTTCCTTATCCTGAAGGGAAACGGCCGGATTCGCGACTGGGTATGGGTTTGATTGAACGTCACGGCGCTCAAGGTTTCACGTTCAGTTGTGCGGCCTGCCACTCTTCAAGGCTTTTTGGAAAAACAGTTTTAGGAATGAGCAATCGATTTCCCCGTGCGAATGACTTTTTTATTCAGGCTAAAGCCGGTGTGCAAATGATGTCTTCATTTTTTTTTAAAAATATTAGTCATGCGACTTCTGATGAGACCGCGCTTTATAAAAGCACAAAAAATAATATTCAATTTGTTGGCCTGAAAAGTCCCTTAGCTTTAGGCCTTGATACTTCGTTAGCTCAAGTGGCGTTATCTTTAGATCGAAGAGGGCTCGATGGTTGGGCTGAAAAAACTTCGCAAGCTTTACGAAATCCCCGACCGGATTGGCTGCAAGATCATCCCGCCGACAGCAAGCCAGC